>JARRJC010000089.1 GCA_037379885.1 Limibacillus sp. | reverse complement strand
GCCAAGGCGGGGTCGATAAAGCAGGGACCCAGGCCCTCGCGGGCGATCAAGGGGCGGCAGGCCGCCCCGCCACGCAGAAGCGTCGCGCGCAGCACCGCCGAGAAGGAGGCCGCCGAGGCGTCTTCGGGCGAGGCGTTCATCACGGCAAGGCAGAGCGGCTCGACGAGCGGCCGGTAGAGACGGTGGCTGGGCTCCAGGCAATCGGCGACGGAGGCGTCGCGCGAGGGGTGCAGCAGCAAGCGCCAGAGCCCCAGGTAGTCCCCGATGCCCACACCGGGGGCGCGCCCGGACTTGCGCAGCAGCCAGAAGGGCAGCGCCGTGCGGCCCAGGTTCATCTCCCAGCGCTGTCCGGTGCGAAGGTCGTGGAAGGCGAAGCGGGCGGGCAGCTCGGACAGTCCCTGGCCGTTGCCGACCTCTTCCAGAAAGGCGAGCGCATTGATGTTCGCCGCGAGCAGCAGGTGATTGCCGTTGTCGATCTGCGCGCCGAGCTGCGGATCGTTCCAGGAGCGGCAGCGGCCACCGGCCTGCGCCGACTGTTCGTGGAGCAGGACCTCGACCCCCGCCTCGCTGAGCGAGAGGGCCGCCGCCAAACCGGAAAGGCCGGCGCCCGCGATATGGACCCTGCGGAGCGGTGTCGGCGCCATGTTCTCAAAGGACCCCGTGGCGCAGGGCCAGCCAGGTCTTCTCCCAGGCGGGCAGGCGCATGCGCGCCTCCTGCGGCCAGCCTGCGCCGCGCATGCGCGCCAGCAGGCGGGCATAGACGGCCAGCATTAGACTGGGCGCGCGCAGCCGTCTGCGGCCCCGCGCGTCGATCAGGCGCTGCGCTTCCTGAAAGCGCGCCTCCGCCTCCGCGGCGAGGAGGGCGCAGGCGCGCGGCAGGGCCTTGTCCTGAAGCACCGCCTCCGGCGAGGCGGCCTGGACGCCTGCTTCCTTGAGCAGTTCGGCCGGCTGGTAGAGCCGCCCGCGCCGCGCATCCTCCTTCAGATCGCGCAGGATGTTGGTGAACTGCAAGGCCTCGCCCAGCACCTCAGCGAGGCGCAGGTCGCGCGGCTCCCGGCAGCCCAGGATCGAGAGCGTCAGGACGCCGACCGATCCGGCGACCTTGCGGCAGTAAAGCGCCAAGGCCGCGCGTTCCGGGGCGACCGGCGGCTTGGCCACATCCCAGGCCATGCCGTCGATCACGGCCTCCAGTTCCTCGCGCGGAAGCTGGAAGCGCTCTGCGGCGCGGCCCAACGCCTGCCCGATCTCGCTCTCCGGTGCGCCGCCGTAGGCCCGGTCGACTTCCAGGCGCCAGCGCTCCAAGGCCGCCAGGCGGTCCTCGGGCGCTCCGGGGGCGTCGGCGATGTCGTCGGCCCGGCGGCAGAAGGCATAGACGGCGTAAAGCGCCCGGCGCTGTTCGGGCGGCAAGAGCCTCATGCCCCAGTAGAAGGAACTGCCCGAGGCGCGGACGATGCGCTCGACTTCCAGGGTCGCGACGCTCATCGCGCCAAGCCTCCCCAAAGCAGCCCTCGGGCGCCCGCGAGCAGGAAATCCATGCGCGTCAGCTTCACCGGGCGCGCCAGCGGATCACGGCGCAGCAGCCGCCGCAGCAGCGTCTCGGCGAGCCGGTGGGTGGTCGCCGCCTGGACCAGCAGGCGGCGGCTCTGCAAACCGGCCAGGAGTCCCTCGGCCTGGGCCAGAAGCGAGTCGCTACGCCAGAGGCAATCGTCGATCACCCGTCGCAATCCCGCGCTGGACGAGAAAGCTGCAAGATCGCGCGGCTCCACCTTCTCGTCGGCCATCCAGTCCTCCGGCAGGTAGATCCGCCCCAGACCGAGATAGTCGCTGCGCAGGTCCTGCAGGTGATTGAGGACCTGAAGCGCGCTGCAGAGCGCGTTCGCGCCGGGATAGAGCGCCCGGTCCTCGCCGTGCAGGTCCAACAGGAAGCGCCCGACCGGCTCGGCTGAGAGGCGGCAATAGTCGCGCAATTCCTCCCAGGAGGCGTAGCGCGCCTTCCGGGCGTCCTGCTGGAAGGCCAGCAGAAGGTCGCCCGCGTGTTCATGCGCGATCGCCCGCTCTCTCATCAGATCGCCCAGGCGGTTTGCGGTGGCGAGCGCCTCGTTGCGCTCCCGGCCCTCCAGCCCGGCCTGAAAGCGCTCCAGCCGGGCGGTCTTGTCTTCGGGCGAAAGCTCGGAGTTGTCGGCGATGTCGTCGGCGGCGCGGGCAAAGGCGTAGTACGCCATCACCAGAGGCCGGTCCTCCGGTCTCAAGAAGCGCGAGGCGACGGGAAAGTTCTCGTCCTCCGCGCCCTTGCCAGACGGCGTCTCGATGGTCTCGCTCTCCCTCATCACGGGCTCCAAGCCTACAGTGGCCCCAAGGGCCTGTCGCGTCCTCATCCGCCCAGTTGGCCGAAGCGCTTCAGGAACAGGGCCTTGGCCTCGTCCGGCGGTACGGGCGACAAGCGGATCCCGGCGGTCTTGGCCGAGGGCGCCCCGAAGAAGCGCCTGGCCTCCTCTTTGGAGAATCCGGCCAGCTGGGTCGCTTCAAGGTAGGCCGCAAGTGTATCCGAACGCTTAATGGCGGCGCGCGCCTCCTGCCCCGGCGGGGGAATCAGCCCGAAGCGGATATGGACGGCGTCCATCAAGCGGTTCTCGAAATCCTTGTAGTCGAAGCCTACGGCGGCCTTGAAGGGCGAGATCAGGTCGCCCACCACGTACTCCGAGGCGTCGTGGAGCAGGGCCGCCAGAAGCCATTTGCGCGGCGCCCTGGGCCGCAAAAGCGCCAGGATATCGGCCACCAGCACCGAGTGCTCGGCGACGGAGAAGGCCCAGTCGCCCGAGGTCTGGCCGTTCCAGCGCGCAACGCGGGAGAGGCCGTGAGCGATGTCGTCTATCTCGATGTCGAGCGGAGAGGGCTCCAGGAGATCGAGGCGGCGCCCGGACAGCATCCGTTGCCAGGCGCGGGGTTTCTCCTCCTTGCGCGCCACCGGACTGCCCCCGCCTCAGCAGTCGCCGAAGGCGATGAAGTGCGGGTTCTCGAAACCGGGCTTGCCGTAGGTCAGCGGCTTGCCCTCTTCGGTTTCGACCCGGCCGCCGGCCGCGCGCAGGACCGCGTGCCCGGCCGCCGTGTCCCACTCCATGGTGCGCCCGAAGCGCGGATAGAGGTCGGCCTTGCCGGTCGCCAACAGGCAGAACTTCAGGGAGGAGCCGGTCGTGACCTTCTCGGCCACCTGGAACCGCAGCAGGAAGTCGTCAAGCGCGCCGCCCGCGCCATGGCGGCGGCTGGCGACCACGGTCAGGCCCGCTTTGGGCGCCTTCCTGATCTCGATCGGCATGGCCGGTCCGCCGGTCTCCGAGAAGAAGGCGCGCTTCTCGCCCGCGGGCGAGGTCAGGCCGCTCCAGGTCATGGAGAGCGCGGGTGCGTGCACCACGCCGGCCTTGGGACGCCCGCCTTCGATGAGGGCGATGTTGACCGTGAACTCGCCGTTGCGGCTGAGGAACTCCTTGGTGCCGTCGAGCGGATCGACCAGCCAGAAACGCCCGCCGGACAGGTCGGGGGGATTGTCGAGATCGACGCTCTCCTCCGTCACCACCGGGATGTCGGGCGCCAGCATCTGAAGCATCTCCAGAATCAGCCGGTCGGCTGCCAGATCGGCCGCCGTCACCGGCGAATCGTCTTCCTTGGTCTCGACCTCAATGCCCTCGGCCGTCCGATAGACCTCCATGATGGCGTCGCCCGCGCGCTCGGCGATCATGCGCAGCGCAGAGAGCAGGTCCCCGGGACTGGCGGCTTCGCGGGCGGCTTCGCTCATTGCGCGGCGGCCTTGGCCTGATTGAGCAGCGCCCAGATCTTCGAGGGGGTCGCGGGCATGTCGATGGCCGTGACGCCCAGCGGCGAGAGCGCGTCGATGACCGCGCCGATCAGCGCGGGCGGCGCGCCGATGGCCCCCGCCTCGCCCGCACCCTTGATGCCGAAGGGGTTGGTGGCGCAAGGGATGTCCTGCACGAACTCCAGGTCGATCTCCGGCAGGTTGTCGGCGCGCGGCATGCCGTAGTCCATGAAGGAGCCGGTCAGCAGCTGCCCGCTCTCCTCCTCGTAGGCGGTCATCTCCAAAAGCGCCTGCCCCAGGCCCTGGGCGATGCCGCCATGGACCTGCCCGGCGGCCATCAGCGGGTTCACCAGCGTGCCGAAGTCATCGACCACCGTGTAGCGCTCGATGGCAAGGGTGCCGGTCTCGCCGTCGATCTCCAGCTCCACCACGTGGCAGCCGTTGGGATAGGTCAGCGTCGGGTCCTTGAAGTTATAGGTCTCGGCCAGCTCGTCGCTCTCCATCAGCTCGTCGGGCAGGCTGCCGCCATAGGCGGCGTCCGCGACGGCGGTGAAGCTCACCTGCTTGTCGGTGCCCACCACGGCCAGCGCGCCCTCGGTGAACTCGATGTCCTGCGGCGAGGCTTCCAGCAGGTGCCCGGCGATCTTCTTCAGGCGCTCCTCAACCTTGTCGCTCGCGCCCTCGATCGCGTAGCGGCCCATGAGGAGAGAGCGCGAACCGCCGGTGCCGCCGCCCGAGGTCAGCTCCTCGGAGTTGCCCTGGCGCACCCGCACGTTGGCAAGGTCGACGCCGAAGCGCTCGCTCAGGATCTGGGCGTAGGCGGTGGCGTGGCCCTGGCCGTTGGACTGGGTGCCGACATAGATGGTCATGCCGCCGTCCTGGTCGAGGCGAACCTTGGCCTCCTCCTGCCCCACGCCGCCGCAGGCCTCGATATAGCAACCCATGCCGAGACCCCGGAAGTTGCCGCGGGCCTTCGCTTCCTCCTTGCGCGCCGCCAGCCCCTCGACGTCCGCCTTCTCCAGGGCCCGGGTCAGAACCCGCGCGAAATC
>JARRJC010000088.1 GCA_037379885.1 Limibacillus sp. | reverse complement strand
CCTCAGCAACGACTTCCGTTCTTATGTTTGGGACGTGCAAACTTTGAAGCAAAAGTCCGTACTGATGTCCGTACAAACGAAAAACCACCTAGCAGCATTGCCGCTAAGTGGTTGATATAAATGGTGGGCGCGGCTGGGATTGAACCAGCGACCCCTGCCGTGTGAAGGCAGTGCTCTCCCGCTGAGCTACGCGCCCCTAACCGGTCGTCTCCCGGCAGGTGGGAGGCCTGATTTATGCCAGGCGGGCGTGACTGTCAAGCGGGCCGCCGCCCGCCGTCAGCGCAGCGCGGCGAGGGCGGAGGGCAGGGCCTCGAAGCTGTCGATCAGCGCATCGGGCCCCAGGCTTTCGACCGGCTCGGCGCTGTATCCGAAGGTGCAGAGAATGACCGGCAGCCCGGCGGCGCGCGCGGCTTCCGCGTCGTTGCGGTGGTCGCCCAGCATGATGGCTTGCTCCGGCGCCGCGCCCAGTTCGGTCAGCAGGTCGCGGACGTGGTTGGGATGGGGTTTCTTGTGCGGGTAGCTGTCGCCCGCGCCGATCGTCTCTATCAACTCGCGCATCCCGAGGTTCTCCAGGATGCGCCGCGAGGGGGCGAGCGGCTTGTTGGTGCAGAGCGCCAGGCGCCAGCCCTCGGCCTTCAACTGTCCCAATACTTCAGGCGCGCCCGGATAGGGCCGCGTCTTGTCCGTCACGTGCTCGAAGTAGTCGGCCAATCCCTCGGCGATCAGGTCGGCCATCCTCTCGTCGGAAATGCCGCCGCCGGTGGCGTTCAGTGCCCGCTGCATCAGGGCGCCGAAGCCGTCGCCGACCATCGCCTTGATGCGCTCCACCGGCAAGGGCTCGCGGCCCAGCGCGGCCAACCGGCGGTTGGCGGCGTCCGCGATGTCGGGGGCCGAATCGACCAGCGTGCCGTCCAGGTCGATCAGAAGGCAGTCTCGGGGTGCCCCCTTGGCAGCGGTCATGTAACCTCCGTTCATAATAGTTGAATCGCCACAAATACTTAAAGGGGTGCGCACGAACCCGGTGGCGGCTATAAGCAGCGTTCGATTCTGCCCCTCACCACCTTTCATGCCATAAGAAGAGACGCAAAAGCGAGTTCGAGGCGAGAATGAGCGAGAAGACGCAATCCCAAAGCCCTCTCAGCGTTGTCGTGCTGGCCGCCGGCAAGGGCACGCGCATGCGCTCCAGCGTGCCGAAGGTGCTGCACCGCGTCGCGGGCAAACCCATGGTCCGGCACGTGCTGGACGCTGTCCGGCCGCTCGACCCGGCGAAGGCCGTGGTGGTGGTCGGCCCCGACATGCCGGAGGTGGCGGAGGCCGTGGCCCCCTGGCCGACGGCGGTTCAGAGCGAGCAGCTCGGCACTGCTCATGCCGTGCAGGCCGCCGCCCCGCATCTGGAGAGCGAAATCGCCGCGGGGGGCGACCTCCTGATCCTCTATGGCGATGGTCCCCTGATCACGGCCGAGACGCTCGAGGCCATGCGGCACGCCCGCCACGATGCGCGTGAGGGTGAGCCCGATTTCGTCTGGCTCGGTTTCCGGCCCGCCGATCCGACCGGCTATGGCCGTCTGATCCTGGACGGCGCCGGTCTGCTTGAGCGCATCGTGGAGGAGAAGGACGCCTCGGCTCAGGAGCGTGCGCTCGACCTCTGCTGGGCGGGTCTGGTGCTGGGGCGCATCGAGGCGCTCTTTCCGCTTCTGGCGAAGATCGGCAACGACAATGCCAAGGGCGAGTACTACCTGACCGATCTGGTGTCCCTGGCCGCCGCCGAAGGGCTCACCTCCGCCGTGGTGGAGACGCCCAACGCCGAAGAGGTCCAGGGCGTCAACTCGAAGCTGGAACTGGCGGAGGCCGAAGCCGTGATGCAGCGCCGCCTGCGCCGCCGGGCCATGGAGGAGGGCGCGATCCTGGAACACCCCGAAAGCGTCATCCTGCATCACGACACGCTTCTGGAGCCCGACGCGCTGGTCGAGGCCAACGTGGTCTTCGGTCCCGGCGTTGCGGTCCGCTCTGGTGCGCGGATCCGCGCTTTTTCGCATCTTGAGGGGGCGGAGGTCGGGCCCGGCGCCGTGGTCGGCCCCTACGGCCGCCTGCGGCCTGGCGCGTTCCTGTCGCGGGACGCCCATGTCGGTAACTTCGTCGAGGTGAAGAACGCGACGCTGGGCGAAGGCGCGAAGGCCAATCACCTGACCTATATCGGCGACGCGTCGGTGGGCGCGAAGGCCAATATCGGCGCCGGCACCATCACCTGCAACTACGACGGCTTTACCAAGGCGCGGACCGAGATCGGCGAGGGCGCCTTCATCGGCTCCAACAGCGCCCTGGTCGCGCCGGTGACGGTCGGCAAGGGCGCCATCGTGGGCGCCGGCAGCACCATCACCAAGCCGGTCGGCGAGGACGACATGGTCGTCGTGCGCGGGCGCGCCGTGGAGGTGAAGGGCGGCGCGAAGCGCTTCCGCGACTCCCGCAAGAACGACAAGAACAAGGGTTAGAAGGGGCGCGCCATGTGTGGAATCGTCGGCATCCTCGGTGAAAAGCCGGTCACCCCGCTGCTGCTCGACGGGCTGAAGCGGCTGGAGTACCGCGGCTATGATTCGGCGGGCATCGCGACGCTCCAGGGCGGTCAGCTCGACCGGCGGCGCGCCGAGGGCAAGCTCATCAATCTGGTCGAGGTGGTGGAGAAGAAGCCGCTAGGCGGCACCGTCGGAATCGGTCACACGCGCTGGGCGACCCACGGGCGGCCCAACGAGGTGAACGCCCATCCCCACGTGACCGACAAGGTCGCCATCGTCCACAACGGAATCATCGAGAACTTCCGCGCGCTGCGCGAGGAGCTGCAGGCCAAGGGCCATGTCTTCGAGACGGAGACCGACACCGAGATCGTCGCCCACCTGATCACCAGCTACCTGAACCAGGGGCTGGACCCGGTGGCGGCGACCGGCGAGACGCTGAAGCGCCTTGAGGGCGCCTTCGCGCTGGCGATCCTCTTCGCGGGGCGCGAGGACCTGATGATCGGTGCGCGCCAGGGCAGTCCCCTCGCGGTCGGCTATGGCGACGGGGAGATGTTCCTCGGCTCCGATGCGCTGGCCTTGGCGCCGCTGACCGACCGCATCTGCTATTTGGAGGAGGGTGACTGGGCCGTCCTGACTTCGGACGGCGCGGAGATCCGCGATGCCGCGGGAAACCCGGTCGAGCGGCCGATCAAGCAGACGGCGCTGTCCGGCGCGTTGATCGGCAAGGCGGGCTACCGCCACTTCATGCTGAAGGAGATCTTCGAGCAGCCCGCGGTGATCGGCGACACCCTGACCTCCTACATCGACCCGCTGAAGCGGCGCATCGAGCTGCCGGAGATGGGCATGGACCTTTCCAAGCTGCCGCGCGTCACCATCTCCGCCTGCGGCACGGCCTATTACGCCGGGATGGTCGCCAAATACTGGCTGGAGCAGGAAGCGCGGCAGATGGTCGAGGTCGACATCGCCTCGGAATTCCGCTACCGGGAGGCCCCGCTGCCCGAAGGCGGGCTCTCGCTCTTCATCTCCCAATCGGGGGAGACCATCGACACCCTGGCCGCCCTGCGCTATGCGCGCAAGGAGGGCCAGCGCATCGTCTCCGTGGTCAACAGCCCGGAAAGCGCCATCGCGCGGGAATCGGACGCCGTGCTGCCGACGCTGGCGGGGCCGGAGATCGGCGTCGCCTCGACCAAGGCCTTCACCACGCAGCTGACGGTGCTCGCCTGTTTCGCGCTGGCCGTCGCCCGCGCGCGCGGTGTCTTGAGCGAGGCGCGCGAGGCGGCGCTTTCCGAAGCCTTGATGGAACTGCCGACCCGCGTGACCGAGGTGCTCGCCAAGGACGAGGAGATGCACGAACTGGCGCAGGAGATCATGGAGGCGCGCGATGTGCTCTACCTCGCGCGCGGCAACCTCTATCCGCTGGCGCTGGAAGGCGCGCTGAAGCTGAAGGAGATCAGTTACATCCATGCCGAGGGCTACGCCGCCGGCGAGATGAAGCACGGCCCCATCGCCCTGATAGACGACGAGGTGCCGGTGGTGGTCTGCGCGCCCTCCGGCCCGCTGTTGAGCAAGACCATCTCGAACCTGGAGGAGGTGGTGGCCCGGGGCGGGCGCGCCGTGCTGATCGCCGATGCCGAAGGGCTGGCCCAGGCGCCCGAGGGCGTCGCCCGCAAGATCGAACTGCCGAAAGTCGATCCCTTCGTGGCCCCGATCCTCTACGCCCTTCCTGTGCAGATGCTGGCCTATCACACCGCCGTCCTGAAGGGCACCGACGTCGACCAACCCCGCAACCTCGCCAAGTCGGTGACGGTCGAATAGGGGTGCCTCGTCCTCATGCCGCCTTCCGGAAGAGGCGCCGGTAGATCACCTTCAATAGCGGCAGCAGGATCAGGAAGATCGCGATCACCGTGATGGGGCCGGAGATCGGCCGGGTGAAGAAGATCGAGAAGTCGCCGTCCGAGAACAACAGGGACTGCCGCAGCTTGGGCTCGGCGATCGGGCCCAGCACGATGGCCAGCACGGCGGGCGCCAGCGGATAGTCCAGCATGCGCAGGAAGAAGGCTCCAAAGCCGAAAAGCACCATCAGCCAGACGTCGAAGATATCCTGGTAGGCGGCGTAAATGCCGATCAGGGACAGCACAAAGATCATCGGCGCCAGGATCGTGAAGGGCATCCTGAGCATCCAGAGGAAGACCGGGATGAAAGCCAGGTTCACCACGACCGCGACCACGTTGGAAACGTAAAAGGAGCCGATCAGCGGCCAGACGAAATCCGGCTGGTTGGTGAAAAGCAACGGGCCCGGCTGCAAACCCCAGATCACCATGCCGGCCAGCAAAACCGCGGTGGTGGGGGACCCGGGGATGCCCAGCGTCATCATCGGCAGCATGGCGCCGGTCGAGGCCGAGTTGTTGGCCGCTTCCGGGGCTGCCACGCCGTCCACCTCGCCCTTGCCGAAGGCGCGCGGATTGCG
>JARRJC010000087.1 GCA_037379885.1 Limibacillus sp. | reverse complement strand
GCGCCGCCCGGCGATCATGTCGGCGACGATGCGGCCGGTCTTGGGGCCGCTGGTAAGGCCGATGTGCTGCGCGCCGAACGCAAAGAGCACGCGAGCCTCGCGCGGCGAAGGCCCCAAAAGCGGCAGGGAATCGACCGTGGTGGGCCGGTGCCCCTCCCAGACCTGCTCGGCCTTCCAGGTGAGCCCGGGGAAGAGCTTGCGGACCCGCCTCTTCAGGAACTCGACCGGCGCCTCCGCCGGGGCCGCGCCGAAGCCGCCGTACTCCACGAGCCCGGCCAGCCGGAGCCCCTCTTCCATCGGGGTCATGGCGAACTTCCCGCTGGCCACCATGATCGGGGAGCGGGGCGTCATGGAGGGATCCTCCAGCATGACGTGATAGCCGCGCTCGCTCTCCATCGCCGTTTTGTGGCCGAGGCGCTCGGCCAAACGCTTGGACCAGATACCCGCGGCGAGCACGACGCGCTCGACCCGCAGCTGCTCACCGCCCGCCTTGATCGCGATGGCGTCCACCTCCGGCTCGATGGCCTCGACCTCCGCCTTCAGGAAGCGCCCGCCCTGGTCGGTGAAATGCCGGGCCAGGGCCGCCAGATAACCGGCGGGATTGGTTATGGTCCCGTGATCCAGCAGGGCCATGGCGAAGTCCTGACCGGGCGCGATGCCGGGGGCGATGCTTTCCAGTTCCGCCCGCTCGACGGGGCGGGTCCGCAAGCCGAACTCCGCGCGCAGTCCCCAGCCGAAGGCGTCGGCCTCATAGGCCGCCCGGTCCTTGTAGAGGTAGAGGTATTCGCAATCCTTGATGAAGCGCTGGGCGGGCGTGCCCTCGGCGATGCGCCGGTGCTGATCGGGCGAGTCGAGCAGCAGATGGCCGAGGCCCTCGGCGATACGCCGCACCTCCGCCTCGCGCCCCTTGGAGAGATACCGCAGCAGCCAGGGGGCCATGCGCGGCAGTTGGCTCCAGCGCAGCGACAAGGGCGAATCCTTGGATAGAAGCATGCCGGGAACCTTGGCCCAGAGACCGGGCACCGGCACCGGCACCACCGCGCAGCGCGCCAGCATCCCGGCGTTGCCGAAGGAGGTCTGCTCGCGCGAGCCAGGGTCCACCCGGTCGATCAGCAGGACGTCGTGACCATCGCGGCGCAGCCATTCTGCCACGCAGACGCCAACGATCCCCGCGCCAACGACCGCGACCCTCAAGGGCTCCCTTTCTCCCACGATCTCCGCCTTCCCGCTTGCCTTGAACAGGGCAGACAGTCCCGCCTGCCAGCCGCTTCTGTCAAGCCCGTCGCTTGCCTGTTGCCGAGGCGCTGCGGCGGCTTTATTTAAGGGCTCTACGGAAGCCCCGCTTTCCCCTTTATATAAGGCTCACCCCGCCATGACGCTTTCCAACGGTCGCGAGTTCCTTTCCATCCCCGGCCCCACCACGGTTCCCGATCGGGTGCTGGGCGCGATGCACCAGCCGGCCATCGAGATTTACGGCGGCCGCCTGTTCGACATCACGCGCTCCTGCCTTGCCGACATGAAGAAGATCTTCAAGACCGAGGGCGAGACCTACATCTACATCTCCAACGGCCACGGCGCTTGGGAGGCGGCGGTCTCCAACACGCTGTCGCGGGGCGAGAAGGTGCTGGTGCTGGACAGCGGGCGCTTCGCGCGCGGCTGGGGCGAGATGGCCGACACCATGGGGATCGAGGTCGAGGTCCTGCCGGGCGACTGGCGCGCCGCCGTCGACCCGGCCGCCCTGGAAGCGCGCCTGAAAGCCGACAGCGCGGGCGAGATCAAAGCCGTGATGGTGGTTCAGGTGGATACCGCCTCCGGCGTCGTGAACGACATCCCGGCGCTGCGCAAGGCGATCGACGCCGCCGGGCACGGCGCGCTCTTCATGGTCGACTGCATCGCCTGTCTTGCGACCATTCCCTTCGAGATGGACGCCTGGGGCGTGGACGTGACCGTCACCGGCTCCCAGAAGGGCCTCATGTGCCCGCCGGGCCTGGGGTTCGTGGCAGCGAGCGACAAGGCCCGCGCCAAGAGCGCCACCGCGGACCTCAAGACCCGCTACTGGGACTGGTCCTTCCGCGAGGGGCCGGAGCATTACCAGAAGTATTGCGGCACCGCGCCGGTCCACATGCTCTACGGCCTGCGCGAAGCCCTGAACATGATCTTCGAGGAGGGCCTTGAGAACATCTTCGAGCGGCACCGCCTCCTGGCCGGGGCGACGCGGCGCGCGGTCGAGGTCTGGTCGGAGGGCGCGCCCTTCGAGTTCAACATCCTGGAGCCCTCCCAGCGCTCCGACGCGATCACCATGGTCCGCTGCCAGGAGAGCATGGACCCCGCCGCGCTGCTCGCCTACCTGAAGCAGCACCTGGGCGTGGTCCTGGGCATCGCCATCGGCGAGATGTCCGGCAAGGGTTTCCGGATCGCGCACATGGGCCATGTGAACGCGCCCATGATGCTGGGCACGCTCGGCGCCCTGGAGACCGCGCTGGCGGCCCTCGGCATCCCGCATGGCAAGGGCGGCGTCTCGGCCGCCGCAGCCTATCTGGGCGAGGCGCTGAAAGGGCGCTGACAAAGACTCGTGGCTTGACCCGCCCTTAGGCGCAATAACTGCGATATTTTTCAGCAGTTGAATCTATTCTTACCGAAAAGAGCGCCTTTCGATTCCAGTAATCAGCTTTGGAATTCATTACAATTTTGTTGCAAGAACAGCGAATCGGCCTCACCATTACAGAATGATGACAGCCTCCAAATATGTACTTGTCGTGCTGTTTGGTCTTACCGACGGTTCCGTTGGCTTGGTTGACACGATTGAGGCCTTCGAGAATCCGACCGACTGCGCCTCGGCGGCCATGCGCTACAACGACCGCCATGATTCGCGCTACGGCACGCACGTCTGCGTCCGTCAGACCGACCTACCCGCTTTCCGCGCCACGGTTCAGACCGCGCGACGGAACTGAGGGAAGCGTTTCTGGCTAGGACCAGTGCCCTGGACTTTCTGCGTCCGTGCCTTTTTTCGCGAGCCCTCTTTCCCGCTTGATCACATCCTCGGCGCCCTCATCAAGAGGGCGTCATGAAAGCGTCGCCGAAGCGCCCTCAGGGTGAAACCCGCCGCGCGTAAAACCTCGCGTTATAGAAGACACAAAACGCCGCCCGCGAGGAAAACGCCATGAACCGCAGAACCCGACCCTGCGAGACCGTTAAGGCCGACTGCCCGACCAACTCCGTCTGGGACGACTACGAGGCCGCGCTGGAGGCCTACGCCGTCGCCCCCACGCCGGAGACCGCGGCGCGCTTGGAGGGCCTGGCGCAGATCTATCGCCGGCGCCTGGCGGTGGAGGCCTGGCGCGCGCCGGGCTTGCGCGGCTATCCCTGGACCGGAGAGCGCGCCAAGGCCCGTTGATCGCGTCGATCGGCTTGCGCTGCCGCCGGGGACGGGATAGACCGCAGGGACGACGTTCCGTCTCCGCTCAGAGGTCATCCCTTGGACTCCGCAAAGGCCGCCCACGCAAAAGGCTTCCTGCTGACGCTGTTCGGCGTGCTGGTGCTGACGCCGGACACGCTGTTGCTGCGGCTGATCCCGGCGGACGCCTGGAGCCTGGTGGTCTGGCGCGGCGCCCTCCAGTCGAGCATGCTCTTCGCCGCTTTCTTCGCCTACCGGCGCGCCAAGGCGCTGCAGGAGATACGCGGCTTGGGCCGCCGGGGGCTTCTGGTGGCGCTGCTCTATGCGGCCAATGCGATCTCCTTCGTGGTCGCCGTGGAGCATACCTCCGTTGCCAACGTCCTGGTGATCCTGGCGGCCTCCCCTCTCTTCGCCGCTCTCATGTCGATGATCTTCCTGAAGGAGGCCGTGGCCAAGGCGACCTGGGCGGCGATCCTGGCGGGGATACTGGGCGTGGCCATCGTCATGGGGGACAGCCTGTCGGCCGGCACCGGCCCGGGCGACCTCTCGGCGCTGGTGACCGCCCTCACCCTCGCCGGCATCTTCACGGTGATCCGGGGGTCGGGCGGCCTCAACATGATTCCGGCAACGGCTCTGGGCGCGCTCATCTCGGCCAGCATCGCGCTTCCCTTCGCGGGCCTGTCGGCGGCGGCGCTGCTCTCGCCGCCGGCGGAGAGCCTCCTCTACATCCTTTTGATGGGCGCGGTGGTGATGCCGCTGTCGTTCGGCCTCATCACCCTCGGCCCCCGTCACGTGCCCGCGCCCGAGGTGGCGCTGCTGATGCTGCTGGAGACGGTGCTGGGACCTCTCTGGGTCTGGCTGGGCGTGGGCGAGGAGCCGCCGCCCGCGACCTTCCTGGGCGGCGCCATCGTGCTGGGCGCCGTGGCGCTGCACGCCGCTTGGCGGCTCAGCCGCCGCCGCGCTCCGGCCGCCCCCGCAGCCTCCTAGGATCCCAAGAGGTCGACTCGGGCCAGTCCCCCTGGCTAAGCTACCTGCAGGGAGAAAACCGAAGGAGAGGGACTTCATCATGCGTCTTGCGACCGCACTGCTGCTCAGCGGCTTTCTCGTGGGGAGCGCTGCCCCGGCCCTGGCCCAACAGGCCGCCGAAGAGGAAACGGCCGCGAAGACCGTTCTGCTCTGCGACGAAGCCGAGCGCGCAGGGATCTGGGAGGACCGTTGGGAAATCCAGGGTGAGCGGATCACCTTCATGCGCGGCGACAAGGAGGCCGGTTCGGCCATCTTCGAGCGCCTGCCCGACTATCTGCGGGCCAATCTGGAGGGCGCTGAAATCTGGCTCAACCGCTACACGCTGCGCGCCTACATCGCCGAGAAGAACGAACAGGGCCTGATGCTGAGCCGCACCCTGGACTGCCGCATCCTGGACCTGAAGCTCTAGGCCGTCTCTCCCGGCGCGAGCGTCTTGTACATGATGGTGGTGGCGTCCAGCCGGTCGGTGAAGGTATCACGGCTGAAGCCCGGTATCTGCCCGATCGGCTGATAACCAAGCCCAAGGTAGAGCGGCTCCGCCGCATCGCCGGAGCGCGTGTCGAGCGTCAGGAGATGGCGCCCGCGCCCTGCCGCGAAGACTTCCAGGGCGAGCATGAGCGCGCGCCCAATACCCCGCCGC
>JARRJC010000086.1 GCA_037379885.1 Limibacillus sp. | reverse complement strand
GTTGAGCAAATTCTGCGATCAGAACTTCAATAGGCTACCCGCTAGATCGTGTAAGTATACGAGGAGAACGATAGCCTTTATATAAGTAGATGCTAAATGATTGCTCGAAGACGCTTGTTGTTATCTACCGGAGCCTTGTCGGCGTCACTTGCCCTTTTGCTGGCGGTGGACGCGAGTGCGCAGGACATTCAAGTGTCTGATGACCACCATGTCGCCAAGGAATCAAACTACTCTCCTTACGTCGACGAGCACTTCCCGCAGAACGTCTATTTTGGCGACACCCATTTGCACACGGCATGGTCCGCCGATGCAGGAATGGCAGGCGCGACAGCGGACCCGGAGACGGCATATCGCGTTTCGCGGGGCGAGGTGGTTGAAAGTCAAACCGGGCAATCCTTCAAGCTGATCCGTCCGCTTGATTTCGTGGTGGTCGCTGATCATGCGGAGAACCTTGGTATCGCCGACTATCTCAACCGTGGAGATCCTCTGGTACTTGAGAGCGAAGCGGGGCGTCGGTGGTACGAATGGTTTCAAGAAGGAAAAGGCATTGATGCCGCCTACGAATGGAGCGCGGCGAACGCGCGGGGGGAAGACCCTATCGACAGCCCTGATATGAGCTCACGAGTCTGGAACAGCGTGATCGAGAACGCTGAGCGGTACTACGAACCCGGTGTCTTCACGACCTTCATCGGCTATGAATGGACGTCCGGACCTGACGGCAACAACCTCCATCGCAACGTTATCTTCCGCGACGGACCGGATCGAACGAAGCAGGTTTTGCCTTTTTCAGCCTTTGACAGCGATGATCCGGAAGACCTTTGGGCCTATATGCGTCGCTATGAGGAAGAGACCGGCGGAGACGTCCTTGCCATTCCCCATAACGGCAATCTCTCGAATGGCATGATGTTCATGCTGGAGACGTTCGACGGTGCGGCTTTTGATGAGAGCTACGCCAAAACGCGCGCCGAGTTCGAGCCTGTCGTCGAGGTGACGCAGCCAAAGGGGACCAGCGAAGCCCATCCGATGCTCTCCCCGGATGACGCCTTTGCCGACTTTGAACTCATGGACGCCTCCAATCTAACGGGGACGGCGCCAAAGGAGCCAGAAATGCTCCGGACAGAGTATGCCCGCGAGGCCCTAAAGCTTGGGTTGGCCGAGGAAGCACGGATTGGGGCCAACCCCTTCAAGTTCGGCATGATCGGCTCCACAGATAGCCATAACGCCATCCCCTCGACCCGTGAGGAAAACTGGTTTGGCAAGATCTACTTCGTTGAACCGTCGCCGCACAGGAAGGAAGGCATCTTTATCGAGAGCGCCGTCGACCCGAAGTATTCGATCTACGATGTCGATCTCGGCGCCTCCGGCCTAGCGGCCGTCTGGGCGACTGAGAACACACGCGAGGCGATCTGGGATGCCTTCGCCCGCAAGGAGGTCTTCGCAACCACGGGAACGCGGCTTCGGGTACGGGTCTTCGGCGGCTGGGACTTCGCAGAGGACGAGGTCAAGCGTCCCGACTTCGCCCGGGCTGGCTATGCGCGCGGCGTGCCCATGGGCGGGGACCTGAGGGCCGGGCCGGAGGGTGAGGCGCCGAAGTTCATGGTGCGAGCCCTTCGCGATCCTGACGGCGCTAACCTCGACCGCATCCAGATCATCAAGGGTTGGCTCGACAGTAATGGTCAAACGCAGGAGAAGGTCTACGATCTCGTCTGCGCGGACCGCGCGGTAACCGATGGTTCCTGCGAGGGCTCGGTGGGCAGCACCGTCGATCTTGAGAATGCGTCCTACACCAACGACATCGGCCGAGCAGTGCTCGGCGGCTATTGGATAGACCCGGACTTTGATCCTTCGCAGCGGGCTTTCTATTACGTCCGTGTTCTGGAGATCCCGACGCCGCGTTGGACCGCCTACGATGCGAAGTTCTTCGATCTCGAGATGCCAGAGGGAACTGCTATGACCGTCCAGGACCGAGCCTACACCTCGCCCATCTGGTACACGCCGGGAAGTTAATGGCCTAAGTAGAGGGAGCTATCAATAGCCCGCCCTAGACGCAGGTCTTGCTGTCGCTGATGTCCGCTATTAGCCAGAAGCGGACACTACCCAATGCGCTTTCATGTAGCTGGTTCATTTCACTGTCGGGCGCTAAGATTCCCGCTGTCCAAAGTGAAACTCTGAGTAGGTTGCCGGATGAGCGACGTTTTTCAGGTTATCGATAAGGTCGAGATCGAAAAGCAAAAAGCGATTGCGGACCGTCTGGAGGCGAGAGCCCAAATGCCCTCGTTTCTGACAGTCCGAGAGGCATACTTCAAAGAGATTGATTTCAAAGAGTTCGACACTGTTTTGGAACTGGGCTGCGGAACAGGTGTCGTAACACGCGCAATTGCTCGAAGGCCTGATTTCAAGGGCGAGATCAAAGGCTCCGACCTCTCCAGCGCTTTGATCAAGAAAGCCCAGGAGCTCGCCTCAGCTGAGGGGCTGGACGACATCGAATTCTTTCAAGCAGATGCGCAAGGCAGCGATAGGCACGAGGGCGCGTTCGATCTGGTATTGGCCCACACGGGGTAGAGCCATGTTGAGGACCCCAAAGCCCTTCTCGCTGAAGCTGCCCGGTTGACCCGCCCGGGTGGATTGATCGTGGTGCACGACGGCGACTACGCCTCGATGACATTCGATACGGGCGCCCCAGAGTATGACCGCGTACTGCCCGGAAAGTATCTGGACGCCATTGTTGCCAACCGGTTCGTGATGCGCGAACTGCCGCGCCTCCTTTCGAGAGCAGAGCTAAAGCTGGAAAAAAGCTTCGGTTCCGTAGTGGTTGAAGCAGGACAAGGCGAATATTTTCCGACGACGATAGATAGCTATGGCCCCATTGCTATGGCTTCCGGGGCGGTCACCCAGGAGCAAGTGGAAGGGTGGCAGAAGAGCTGCAGGGCGGCGCTAATGGCCAACGCCTTTTTCGGGTCGTGCAACTTCCTCACCTACTTCGTTCGGAAGCCTTGATCCCTTGCGTTCTGATCCGCTTTTAGCCAGGTGGGGACTTTCAATAAGTCATCAGAAATAGACTAGCTGAAGTGACAACCAACCGAGTTGTTCATACCATGCCGTTCACGCATTCGAGTGGAGGTCAAATGCCTGATTACAGCAAGTTACCGCAGATGAACGGTCGGGATATGACATGCGGCGGCGGATTTGAGACTTGGCTGCAATATGTCGATGGATTCGAGCTTCGCCATTTCTGCGCCTTCGAGCTCCTGAATGACAAACGCGGTCTTGCTTGCTTGACAGACTATCACCGAAAGCTCGTAGAGAGTGCCGTGGCGAACGGATTTGGCGTGATCAATGAGGGTCTCCATTACCGTGCTAGCCGTGACTGGGGCGAGCTGATTGGGTTCTCCCGTGATGCCCTTGAGGAGATCAATATCCGCGGGATTGAGTTCTACAAGGATTTCGCTCGCGAGTACGAAAGTCCGGAAACCCCCATGCTTGTGGGCGGCGTTATCGGGCCGCGCGGCGATGCGTATAATGTTGGCGCTAAACCAACAGCCGAGGAATCAGAGGATTATCATTCAGAGCAGATTCTAACTTTCAAGAAGGCGGGAGCTGATCAAGTCACGGCAGCGACATTTTCGAGCGTGGAGGAAGCTGTCGGGATAGCGAGGGCGGCTAAAGCGGCGGACATGCCGATCATAATATCGTTCTTCGTCAAACAGGGAGGGCGCTTGTCGGGTGGAGAGACGCTCGAAGAAGCAATCAGGAAAGTTGACTTCGAAACTTCCAGCGCACCCGCTTACTACATGATCAACTGCACCCACCCTACCGAGTTCGAAGCGGCGCTGACGCCCGGTGATTGGACCCAACGGCTGGGCGGCTTCATGCCCAACGCCGTAGCAATGGACACCTTATCCCTATGTAAGCTCGGCCATTTAGAAGATGGTGATCCCGAAGAACTTGGGGGGCAAATGGCCCAACTAGCAAAGCGATTTCCTCATATCCATGTCTGGGGCGGCTGCTGTGGCACCGATGGCCGCCATATTGGCCAAATTGCACGGCAAGTTAGCGAAGTGCGCCGGGACATGGCTGCCGAATAACTCAACCGATCCCATTTGATGGCCAAAGGTAAAATTTCTGCTTCTAGCCAACAGCGGTAGCGCGGACTCTCTTTCTTGAAACGTATTGAGCAATGTCAATTCAGCTGACGGGCTTCAAAGATATATTCGGTCAACAACATCAATGGAGGTGATCATGTTGAAAAGTGATTCAACCAAGGGTGTGGTGCTTCTGAAAGGCCGGATGCAGCGGGCCACAGAGGAGGAGAGAGTTGGAGTTTTTGCCCACCAACAAGCAAAATCTACTCTCGAAGCAGCCAAATCCAAGCCAACATCTCAAGCGAAGAAAGATCGTTGACCGTCGGCTATTAGCCAGAAGCGGACATCTCGGCCGAGGTGCCTTGCTTCAAGGAAGCAAGCGTCCGTAAAGCGGTCGCTTCATCAGCCATCTGCCCTTTACGTCAGGCAAGCCATCCAACCGGAGTTGGTTTAGGCTAGTGTGATCCAGGCTGCTTGCACCTCTCTTCGCGGAGACGCGCGCTATGTCATCAATCGATCCCGTACTACGGCCAGCCCGTCGCGAAGACGCGGCGCTGATCGCGAGATTGGTCAACCGGGCGGCGGAAGGCCTGCCCAAGCTGTTGTGGCGGGATATGGCCGAGGCAGGCGAAGACCCTTGGGATGTTGGCGAACGGCGCGCCGTCTCAGAAGACGCCGCGATCTCCTACCGCCACACCTGGATAGCGGAGATGGACGGCCAGGCGGCCGGTTGCCTCATCACTCACGAGATACCCGCCAACCCGAACCCCATCCCGGAGGATGAACTGCCGATGTTCATCCCATTGCTTGAGTTGGAGAACGAGGCGCCCGAAACCCGTTATGTCTATGTGCTTTCAACGCTAAAGGAAATGCGCGGCAAGGGGGTGGGAAGCACCCTACTTCGCCACGCCGAGCAGTTCCGCGGCCCCAAGGGCATGAGCTTGATCGTCTCGGACGCCAACCTTGGCGCACGGCGCCTTTACGAGCGTCACGGCTACCGCGAGGCGAACAAGCGCCCGATGGTCAAGATTGGCTGGGATAACCCCGGCGAGCACTGGGTATTGATGACCAAGCTTTGAGAGGCGGTAAACGTGCAGCTGGGCCCGCTTCGAGCCAGAAGCGGACGTGCTAGCGAGCTAACCTGACGTGC
>JARRJC010000085.1 GCA_037379885.1 Limibacillus sp. | reverse complement strand
GCCGCCTACAGCCGCGATGAGATGAAGGCGCTGACCGACGTCTTGAAGAAGCACGAGCATGTCTGGGTCATGACCGACGACATGTACGAGCATCTGGTCTACGACAACTTCGTGTTCTGCACCCCGGCGGAAGTGGAGCCCGCGCTCTACGACCGCACGCTGACGGTCAACGGCGTCTCCAAGGCCTACGCCATGACCGGCTGGCGCATCGGTTACGCGGGCGGTCCGCAGCCTCTTATCAAGGCCATGGCGAAGATCCAGTCTCAATCCACCTCTAACCCCTCCTCGATCAGTCAGGCGGCGGCGGTGGAGGCCCTGAACGGCCCGCAGGACTTCATTCCGGAGAACAACAAGCTCTTCAAGAGCCGCCGCGACCTGGTGGTGAAAATGCTGAACGACTGCCCCGGCCTCACTTGCCTGAAGCCCGAGGGCGCCTTTTATGTCTATCCCTCCTGCGCGGGGGTGATCGGCAAGACTTTCCTCCGACGGCGACTTCGTGACCTATCTGCTGGAGTCCGTGGGCGTCGCCGCCGTGCAGGGCGAAGCCTTCGGCCTTTCGCCCTATTTCCGGATCTCCTACGCAACCTCGACCGAGGCGCTGGAAGAGGCCTGCAAGCGCATCAAGAAGGCCTGCGAGCAGCTGAGCTGACCAGCGGGAGGAGCCCATGACCATGCGCATTCTGGTGATCGGCGCCGGGGGCGTCGGCGGCTACTACGGCGCGCGCCTGCAGGAGGTCGGCCATGACGTCGTCTTCGCCGCGCGCGGCGCGCATGCCGAGGCCATGGCGGCCAAGGGCCTCAAGGTCTTTTCCCAGCGTGGCGACTTCCATCTGCCGGAGGTCGCTTTGCTCGACCGGCTGGAGACGCCGGGCGACTTCGATCTGGCGCTGGTCTGCGTGAAGCTGGCCGACACCCAAAGCGCCGCCGATATCGTCAAGCCGCTGGCCGGTCCCGGCACGGCCATCCTCTCCCTCCAGAACGGCATCGACGGGGAGGCGATCCTGGGCGCCGCGCTCGGCCGCGACGACATCATGGGCGGGGTCAGCTACATCTCCGCCCACATCAAGGAGCCCGGCGTGATCGAGCATGTCACGCCCCATGCCAAGATCGTGTTCGGCGAGTTCTCCGGTCAGGAGACGCCGAGGGCCAAGGCGATCCTCGACGCCTTTTCCAGCGCCAGGTTCGAAAGCGAGCTGGTCGGCGACATCGAACGGCAGCTCTGGCGCAAGTTTGTGCTGCTCTCGGCCTTTGCCGGCGCCTGCACCCTGCGCGGCGAGGACTGCGGCACGCTGCGCGCCAACCCAGAGGGCCGGCAGCTCTATCAGGACCTGGTGGCGGAGGCCGTGGCGGTGGGGCGCGCCAAGGGCATCGACCTGCCCCTGGAGCTGGAGGAGAGCGTGCGCGGCAACCTCGACAAGCTGCCCGGACCCATGAAGCCCTCCATGCTGATCGATCTGGAGCGCGGCAAGCCGCTGGAGCTGCCCTGGCTGTCGGGATCGGTCGCACGCCTGGGCGACGAGTTGGGCATCGACACCCCGGCCAGCGATTCCGTGGTCGCGGGCCTCGCCGATCGGGTGATGGGCGCGCAAGGCTAACCCGCTGCCTCTGGAAAGGCGGCTGTGGACTCCTACATCTTGAGGGGCGCGCAAACCCCCTCGTTTTTCATGTGATTGGGAGCACTCCTTGGCCGACCGCAAAGCCCCTGGCAAGAAGGCCTCCGACAAGGACAAGAGCCAAGACGACGGCGACGAGAGCGTCTTCGAGAAGGAGGACTCGCGCGTCGGGCGGCGCGTGCGCCGCTATGCCCAGGTCGGCGGGTCGGTCGGCGGTCTGGCCGCCCAGCTGGTCGGCAGCCGCGTCTTCGGGCGCGACCTGGACCGGACCAAGCATTCCTCTGAGCTGAAAGCGGCGCTGGGCGGGCTGAAGGGCCCGCTGATGAAGGCCGCGCAGATCCTGGCGACGATCCCGGAGGCGCTGCCGCGTGAGTACGCCGAGGAGCTGCGCCAGCTGCAGTCCAACGCGCCGGCCATGGGCTGGCCCTTCGTCAAGCGCCGCATGCGCACCGAACTGGGCCCCGGCTGGCAGGACCGCTTCGCCGACTTCGACCGCGAAGCCTCGGCGGCCGCCTCCCTGGGTCAGGTGCACAAGGCCCACGACCACGACGGTCGCCTGCTGGCCTGCAAGCTGCAGTATCCCGAGATGTCCTCGACCGTCGAGGCGGACCTGAAGCAGTTGAAGTGGGTCTTTTCCGCCTACCGCCAGTACGACAAGGCCATCGACACCAGCGAAATCTACAAGGAGCTGAGCGACCGGCTGCGCGAGGAGCTCGACTACGAGCGCGAGGCCCGGCACATGGCGCTGTTCCGCCGGATGCTGGCCAAGGAGGAGTCCATCGCCGTGCCGGAGGTGGTGTCGGAGCTGACCACCGACCGGCTGCTCACCATGACCTGGCTGGAGGGCACGCCGCTGCTGGACTTCATCGCTGAGCACGAGACCGATCAGGAGATGCGCAACCGCGTCGCGGTGAACATGTTCCGGACCTGGTACGTGCCCTTCTACCACTACGGCGTGATCCACGGCGATCCGCACATGGGCAACTACTCGATCACGCCGGAGGGCAAGGTGAACCTGCTCGACTTCGGCTGCGTCCGGGTCTTCCCGCCGGCCTTCGTCAAGGGCGTGATCGACCTCTACCACGCGCTCGACCGCAAGGACGAGGCGCTGGCCCGCGAGGCTTACCGCTCCTGGGGATTCGACAACCTGAGCGACGACCTGCTGACCGCGCTCAACATCTGGGCGGAGTTCCTCTACGCGCCGCTGCTGGAGGACAAGGACCAGCCGATCATGCGCGGCAAGGCGGGACAACTGGGCGCGGAGACGGCGGGCAAGGTGCACAAGGAACTGCGCCGCCTGGGCGGCGTGCGCCCGCCGCGCGAGTTCGTGCTGATGGACCGCGCGGCCATCGGCCTCGGGTCGGTCTTCATGCACCTGGACGCCACGGTCAACTGGCACCGCCTGTTCCGCGGCCTGGCCGACGACTTCGACCCCAAGGTCATGGCCGACCGCCAGAAGGAAGCCCTTACCAAGGCCGGCCTGCCCGAAGAGATCGCGGCCTGATTTCCCCCGGCGACTCCTAGTCCTGGCGCTATACTCTCCCGGCGGTCTGACCAAAGCGGGAGGTCTCCATGGCATCTGATGCGTCCAGCGGGCTTTTGCCGATCCAGGGTTATGCGCTGGAGAACGGCGGGCGGGAAGTGGCGGCGGAGGACTTCGCCGGGACCCAGCCGCTTTGGGTATTGCTCGACCGGACCAACAGCGAGGCGCAGCACTGGCTGAAGCGCGACAGCGGGCTTCCCTCCGACGTGGTGCAGGAGCTTCTGGCCGAGGAGACGCGGCCGCGCTGCGAGGTGCATGAGGGCGGCGTCCTACTGATCCTGCGCGGCGTGAACCTCAATCCCGGGGCTGACCCCGAAGACATGATCTCGGTCCGCATCTGGGCCGAGGAGCGGCGGGTGATCGCCCTGCGCGGGCGGCGCATCATGGCGCTCGCCGACCAATACGAGGCCCTGAAGAAGGGCGAGGGGCCGACGCGGGTCGGCCAGCTCGTGACCCAGATCGTGTTGCGGCTGCTGATCCGCATGGAGCCCACCATCACGGCCTTCGAGGAGACCTGCGACGACCTGGAGATCGACGTCCTGGAATCCCAGAAGGGCGACCTGCGCGAGCCGCTCTATGCGCTGCGCCACAAGCTGATCACGCTGCGGCGCTACGTGGCCCCGCAGCGCGACGCCCTCAAGCTCTTGGCCGAGCTTCATCCGGCTTTCTTCAACAAGGACGACCGCAACCGCCTCAGGGACTCCATTGACCGCGTGACCCGCTACGTCGAGGCGCTGGACGCAACACGCGAACGCACCACCGTGATTCAGGACGAACTCAGCAACCGTCTGGCCGAGTCCGCCAACAGCCGCATCTACCTGATGTCCATCGTGGCCGGTATCTTTTTACCGCTAGGCCTTGTCACGGGCCTGCTTGGGATCAATGTATCTGGCATGCCCGGTGTGGAGACGCCCTGGGCATTTTGGGCTGTCTGCGGTCTGCTGGTGGTTCTTCTGGGTATCGAACTCTGGCTGTTCCGCCGCATGAGGTGGCTCTAAATAAGCCGGAAACGGCCTTAGATAGCCAACTTGCGACCTGTCTTCCCTTTCCAAACGGGTAGACAGTCGTCATTCTTGCGCACTGCCCAAGTGGAAAAAGACATTTAGGGGGAGAAGGCTCGACGATGAAAATCGCCATCCCGAAGGAAATAAGAGACGACGAGCAACGGGTCGCCGCCTCTGCCGATACGGTCAAGCGCATGATCGCGCTGGGGCTGGACGTTGTGGTCGAAAGCGGCGCCGGATTGAAGGCCGCCGTCACCGACGAGGCTTATGAGAAGGCCGGCGCCAAGATCGCCAAGGACGCGAAGTCCACGCTCTCCGGAGCGGAGGTGGTCCTGAAGGTCCGCCGCCCCATGACCAAGGACGAGGGCACAGACGAGTTCGCGCTGCTGCCCAAGGGCGCGGTCCTGATCAGCGGGTTCGACCCCTACCGCGCCGGTGAAGGGTTGGAGACCGCGGCCAAGGCCGGGCTCACCTGTTTCGCCATGGAGCTGATGCCGCGCATCACCCGGGCTCAGTCCATGGACATCCTGTCCTCGCAGGCCAACCTCGCTGGCTACAAGGCCGTGCTGGACGGCGCCGCCGTGTTCCGCCGCGCCTTTCCCATGATGATGACGGCGGCGGGCACCGTGCCCCCGGCCAAGGTCTTCGTGATGGGCGCCGGCGTCGCCGGCCTTCAGGCCATCGCCACGGCCAAGCGCCTGGGCGCCATCGTCTCCGCCACCGACGTGCGCCCCGCCGCCAAGGAGCAGGTCGAGAGCCTGGGCGGCAGCTTCGTCGCGGTCGAGAACGAGGAGTTCAAGCAGGCCGAGACCTCCGGCGGCTACGCCAAGGAGATGTCGGACGACTACAAGAAGCAGCAGGCCGAACTGGTCGCCGAGACCCTGAAAAAGCAGGACATGGTGATCACCACGGCGCTGATCCCGGGCCGTCCCGCGCCCAAGCTGATCACAGAGGCCATGGTGAAGACCATGAAGCCCGGCTCGGTCATCGTGGACATCGCCGCCGAGAACGGCGGCAACTGCGAACTGACCAAGGTCGGCGAGGTCGTGGAGAAATACGGCGTCCTGATCGTCGGTCACCGCAACGTGCCGGGCCGCCTGCCCGTCGACGCCTCCTCGCTCTTCTCGCGCAACCTCTACAACTTCCTTGAGACGCTGGTCGACAAGGAGAAGAAGACGCTTGCGATCAACTGGGACGACGATCTGGTCAAGGGCACGCTGATCACCAAGGACGGCAAGGTCGTCCACGAAGGCGTGATCGAGGCGCTGGGCCTGAAGAGCGGCTCCGGCAGCTCTGGCGGGGCCAAGAAGGCGCCCGCCAAGAAGCCCGCCGCCAAGAGTTCCGGCGCGAAGAGCTCCGGGTCCAAGGCTTCGGCGTCTAAATCCCCGGCTTCCAAGTCTTCTGGAGCCAAGAAGCCCGCCGCCAAGAGCGACGAGAAATAAGGGAGGGGGAGAATGTCAGAACAGAGTCTCACCGATAAGGCCAATGCGCTGGCGGACAAGGCCAACGAACTGGCCGCCGACGCCGCCGGTCTGGCCATGGAGGCCGGGCGCACGGCGAGCGAGCAGATGGGCGCGATTGCGGACGGCGGCCACGGCCCCTCCATGCTGGTGATCGGGCTTACGGTCTTCGTGCTGGC
>JARRJC010000084.1 GCA_037379885.1 Limibacillus sp. | reverse complement strand
AGACAGTCTCGAATCAGGGGGCGGCGCGGCGGAGTACAACGTCAACTTCTGGATGGTTCGCCGCTACGTGCAGGGCGCCAGCGGAAATCCCCGCATCCAGCGGGCCAACCCGAAGTCTCTAAGCTGCGTCTGACAAGCCTGCCGCCTAGGGAGAGAACAAGCCAAGAAGGGGCCCGGAATGCCGGGCCCCTTTTTCTTGTGCCGTGATCCGCCTGGGGCCCGCTTGAGGGATGCAGGCGGATCACGGCACGAGAAAAAGGGGCCCGACATTCCGGGCCCCTTCTTGGCTTGTTCTCTCCCTAGGCGGCAGGCTTGTCAGACGCAGCTTAGAGACTTCGTGTTGGCGCGCTGGATGCGGGGGTTTCCGCTGGCGCCCTGCACGTAGCGGCGAACCATCCAGAAGTTGACGTTGTACTCCGCCGCGCCGCCCCCTGATTCGAGACTGTCTTCGCGCAGGTTGCTGGCCGCGGCCTTGCCCTGCTCCATGTCCCGGAAAGGTCCGATGAAGCGGAGGTCGCGCGAGCCGTCGCAGTAGACGTGCATCTCCGCCGCGTAGATGACATCGCCTGACCGGGGCCAAACCTCCGCCTGCTTGTCCTCTCCGATGCAGCCGCTCACCGCCAGTGAGAGGCCTGCTATCAGCAACCCTTTTCGAATCATGCCCTTCTCCCACGTATTTCGTGTTGTTGTGGAGAAGACTACGACCTCTGACTTTAATAATTGGTAAATAGAAAGTTACTTTTAAGCACGGCATTCTCCGTGATGCCTTGTGACCGGCGGGGCTGACAGGCGCGCCTGCGGACGCGGAAAGGAAAAGGCCCGGCGCAAGCGCCGGGCCTCTCCTCGATCTTTGGGTGCTGTCGGGTCGGTTATTCCCCGCGCAGCATGCCCAGGATGTTCAGTATCCAGATGAAGAGCGTCACGAAGCTGCCGTAGAGCATGAAGGCGCCGAAGATCGCCTTGCGCGTCACGACATCGTGGCCGTCGCTTTCCATGTAGAAGTTCTTGATCTGCTGGGTCTCGTAGGCGGTCAGGCCGGAGAAGACCAGCACCACGGCGCCGGACAGCAGCATGTGCAGCATCGGCGAGCCGAGGAAGATGTTGACCACCAGCACCAGCAGCAGGCCGATCGAGGCCATACACAGGAACGCGCCCATCGGGCCCAAGTTGCGCTTGGTGGTGTAGCCGTAGAGGCTGAGCGCGCCGAAGGTGACCGAGGTGATCAGGAAGGCCTGGACGATCATCATCGGGTCTACGCGCATGTAGGCGAAGAAGATCGGACCCAGAAGAGCGCCCCACATGGCGGCATAGGCCCAGAAACAGGCCTGAGCCGCGCCGACCGACTTGGTCATCATGATGCGCGGGGCAAACCAGCCGAGGCCCAGGATGCCGATGAAGAAAACCCACATAAGCCCGCCGGACAGCGCCATGACCAACTGCTGGTTCATGGCGACGAGCATGGCGATGGCGCCGGTGAAGGCGACGCCCAGGGACATGTAGTTGTAGACGCGCAGCATGTAGCTGCGCAGGCCTTCGTCGATCGCAACGCCGGTAGTGGCGCGGCCCTGTGAATAGGACTGACGATTCGGACCGACCATCAAAACCTCCTGACTAGAGTTTCTCGTTTCAGTGCTGGGCGCCCAGGTTTCGGGGATCGAAACCTTGCGGACGCTTCGCTTCAGATAAGAATATTGGGTAAAGCGGCGATCCGTTCAATAGATTCTCGCAGAAACTTTGCTGAAATCTTCAGGATTGCCTATTCGTTGCGCAACAAGGGCGCCGATTTCACTGAAAGTGCGCGCCAGGTGCCGATGAAACCCAACAGCAGCGTCAGCACCGCCGCCAGCAGCGCGGTCGGGAAAACCGTCTCGGGCAGGAAGATGAAATCGGCCTCCATGACCTGGGTCACCACGATGAAGCCGGCGAGCGTGCCGATGCCCGCCGCGATGGCCGCCGTGATCAGCCCCAACAGCCCGTACTGCAACAGGAATATCCCCGCGACCCGCGCCCGCGTCGCGCCCAGCACCTTCAAGACCACGGAGTCATAGACCCGGCGCTGATGGCCCGCGGCGAAAGCCCCGGCCAGCACCAGAACCCCGGAAAGCAGCGTGAGGCCCGCCGTGGCGCTGACCGCGATGGCCACCTTGCCGAAGAACTCGGCGGCGCGGGCCAGCGCCTCCTTCACGCGGATGGCGGAGATGTTCGGAAAGGCCTCGACCACCGCGCGCTCCAACCCGTCTTCCTTGGCGGGGTCCAGCTTCACGGTCGCGATGTGGCTCTGCGGTGCGGCCTCCAGCAGGCCCGGCGAGAAGATCATCACGAAGTCGATCTGAAGGTCCTGCCACTCGATCTCCCGTGTGTTGGCGATCTCGACCTCCACGTTGCGCCCCAGGATGTTGATGGAGAGCGTGTCGCCGATGGAAAGCCCCAGCAGCGCGAAGACCTCATGGTCGAGCGAGACCAGGGGCTTGCCGCTGTAGTCCTCGGGCCACCAGCTGCCCTCCGCGATCTCCGTGCGCGGCGGAATCTCGCGCGACCAGGTCAAGCCCCGGTCGCCCCGGAAGACCCAGGCAATGTCCGCCGGTATCTCCATCTCCTCCGGCGTCTTTCCGTTCACCCCGGCGATGCGCCCGCGCAGCATGGGCACGGACTCGAACTCTTCGCTGCCCGTCTCGGCGCGCACCAGTTCCTTCAAGGGCTCGACCTGATCGGGCTGGATGTCGATGAAATAGAAGCCGGGCGCCTCCTCGGGAATGCGCTCGCTCACCTGGCGCGAGAGATTGCCTTCGATCAGGGCGATGGCGACCAGGACGGTCAGCCCCAGACCCAGCGAGACCACCACGCTGCCGGTCGAGCTTCCGGGACGGTGCAGGTTGGCGACCGCCAGCCGCAGACCGGGGCTTTTGAAGCGCGGCAGACGCGCGGCCAGCCGCATCACACCCGAAGCCGTCAGGCGGAAGACCAGGAGGGCGCCCACGGCCCCGGCCACGAAGCCGGAGGCGAAGAGCTTGTCCTCCGCGCTGAAGATCGCCAAGGCGGCGAGCGCGGCGGCGGCAAGCGCCGTGGCTCCCGTGACCCAGAGCAGGGTCTGGCGCGAACGCTGTTCGCCGTGGTCGCGGAACAGCGCGGCTGCGGGCAGCGCCTGGGCCTTGCCCAGCGGCCAGAGCGAGAAGGCGAGCGTCACCAAAAACCCGAAAAGCGCGGCCATGGCGAGCGGCGCGGCGTAGACGCCGCCGAGGCTTGAGAAGTTCAACCGCTCGGCCAGCAGGGGTCCGACGGCATAGGGCACCAGCGCGCCGAGCAGGAGGCCGATGGCGATGCCCAGAACGCCCAGCACCAGAATCTGCGTCAGGTAAATGGCGAAGACGCTGCGCGCGGGCGCGCCCAGGGTCTTCAAGGTGGCGATTACCTTGCGCTTGCCGTCCAGAAGCGCTCCATCCCCGGGGCTGCGTTGTTGAGATCACGGATGCGCCAGCCCGCCTCGGGGAAGCGCTCCTTCGTCTCGGCCACCCAGCTTTCCATGTCGAACCCCTCGCCGGGGTCCAAGCGGTAGTGATGCTGGACAAGGCTGCCCTCCTTCAGCAGGGGCGTGTCGGAGAGGCTGTCCAGATCGACGATGACGTGGGGGCCGAGGGTAAAGGCGCGTGCCGTGCGGTCCGGCTCGCGCGCGATCACCGCGCGCAGCTCGAAGGTCTTGTCGCCGACGGTGAGCGCGTCGCCGACCTCCACTCCAAGGGTGTTGAGGACGGACGGCTCCGCGACCGCGCCCCAGCGCCCGTCGCGCTCGGCCAGAAGTGCGTCCAGTTCACCGGGAGGATCGGAGCGGAACTCGCCATAGAGCGGATAGGCCTCGTCGATGGCTTTCAGCTCCACCAGGCGGGTGTTCCCGCCGCCGCGCGCCATGGTGCGCACCTCAGAAACCTGCGAGAGCCGCGCGGTCGATTGGCGCAGCCAGGACATCTCCGCCTCGTTGGCCGCGCGGTGGATCAACCTCAGTTCGACCTGACCGCCGAGAAGCGCGCGACCGTCGACCCGGAGCGCTTCCAGCATGGCCTGCGAGAGCGAGCCGACGCCCGCGATGGTCGCCACGCCCAGCGCCAGACAGGCGAGGAAGACGCGAAAGCCCTTCAGCCCGCCCCTCAGCTCCCGGCGCGCGAGGCGCAGGAAAAGGGGGGCGGCGAAGCCCTTGGCCGGTGGGTTTGAGTTCTCAGCCGTTACCGCCGTCATGCTCGGGGCCCTACTCAGCCGCGGCGGCCGAGGCGCCATCATGCTCGATCTGCCCGTCGCGCAGGCGCACCTGCCGGCCGCAGCGTTCGGCCAGACCGGGATCGTGGGTGATAAGCATCAGGGTGGTGTCATGGTGTTCCTGCAAGTCGAACAGCAGGTCGATCACCTGCCGGCCCGTCTCGCCGTCAAGGTTGCCGGTCGGCTCGTCCGCGAGCAGCAGGGCCGGGGCGGGCGCAAAGGCACGGGCCAGGGCGACGCGCTGCTGCTCGCCGCCGGAAAGCTGGCCCGGGTAGTGCGTCAGACGATGGCCAAGCCCGACCTGCCGCAGGGACTCCTCGGCGCGCGCGAAGGCATCGGCGCGCCCGGCGAACTCCAACGGCACGGCGACATTCTCAAGGGCCGTCATGGTGGGGATCAGATGGAAATCCTGGAACACGACGCCAACCCGGTCGCGGCGGAAGCGCGCCAGCGCATCCTCGCTGAGACCCGAAAGCTCGACGCCGTCGACGGTGACTTGCCCGCCGGTCGCCCGCTCCAGCCCGGCGATCAGCATCATCATGGAGGATTTGCCGGAACCGGACGGGCCGACCACGCTCAAGACCTCGCCGGGGGCGACCGAAAGGTCGATACCCTTCAGGATTTCGACCGGTCCCGCCGAGGCCATCAAGGTCAACTCGGCCTTCGAAAGACGAATCAGATCCGCACTCACCGCTTCCACGCCCCTGCCTTTATGCCCAGGCCTCTATGCCCATGCTCGCGTTGGGAAAATCACGTTCCTAACCGATGTGGGGGAGTCGCGGAGCAAATCAAGCGGCCTTTTCGTGGCAGAAGACCGCCTGCGGCGTCAGGGTTCGATTGCTTCGCCCGGGTGATCGAGGGCGTAGCCCGCCGCGCGCACCGTGCGGATCAGATCGGCGTCCTCGTTGTCGTTCAGCGCCTTGCGCAGCCGGCGGATATGGACGTCGACCGTACGCGGTTCGACGTAGACGTCGTGACCCCAGACGGCGTCCAGAAGCTGTTCGCGGCTGAAGACCCGGCCCGGATGCTGCAGCAGATGGCGCAGCAGTCGGTACTCGGTCGGCCCCAGATGGACGTTGCGGCGGCCCCGCTTCACGCGGTGGGCGGCCAGGTCCATGGAGAGGTCCTCGAATTCCAGCACGTCGGCGGAGAGCGCAGGCTGCGCCCGGCGCAGCACGGCGCGCACGCGGGCCATCAGTTCGCTGGGCGAGAAGGGCTTGGTGATGTAGTCGTCGGCCCCGCTGTTGAGGCCCCGCACCTTGTCGCCCTCCTCCCCGCGCGCGGTCAGCATGATGACCGGGACGTCGCGGGTCTCCGGCTGACGGCGCAACTGGCGGCAGACCTCGATGCCGGAGGTGAGCGGCAGCATCCAGTCCAGCAGGATCAGGTCCGGTGTCTCTTCCTTGATCATGACCAGGGCTTCATCGCCGTCGCCGGCGGAGGCGCTGCGGTAACCCTCTTTTTCAAGGTTGTAGCGCAGCAGGGTGACGAGGGCGTCTTCATCCTCGACGATCAGAACTAGTGGACTCATTCGGTCTTCCTCAACAAGCCGCGGGTGCGCGGGGGACGCGTCACTCGCCGGACTTCTCCTCTTCCGCCTCGGGCGGCTGGACGACGGTGTAGCTGGTGGTGTCGCCCTTGGGGCGCCCGCCCTCTATGCTGCGCCCGGTCACCTGATAGGTGACGACTTCGGCGATGTTGGTGGTGTGGTCGCCGATCCGCTCGATGTTCTTCGCGATGAACAGAAGGTGCGTGCAGCTGGTGATGGAGCGCGGGTCCTCCATCATGTAGGTCAGCAGCTCCCGGAAGAGGCTGGTGTACATCTCGTCCACCTCCTCGTCCCGGCGCCAGACCTCTCCGGCCCGCTCGACGTCGCGCTCGACCATCGCGTCGAACACGTCCTTCAGCGAGGCCTCGACCAGATCGGCCATGCGCGGGATCGCGTAGAGCGGCTTCACGGCGGGCAGCTGATTGAGCGCCAGAGCGCGCTTTGCGATGTTCACCACGTAGTCGCCGATGCGCTCCACGTCGCTGGCGATCTTCAGCGAGGCGAGCACGTCGCGCAGGTCGACCGCCATGGGCTGGCGCAGCGCCAGCAGGCGCACCACGCCCTCGTCGACCTCGGCCTCCAGCTTGTCGATCTCCGCGTCGTGGCCGACGACCTTGCTGGCCAGTTCCGAATCGCGCCGCACCAGGGCGGTGATCGCCGTTGAGAGCTGCGCCTCGGCCAGCCCGCCCATGCGCACGATGTTGGTGCGCAACTGTTCAAGCTGCGCGTCAAACGACTTTACGATGTGGTCGCCGTGTTCTTTCTCGCCGGCCATGTCACTCTCCTAAGTCGGTCGCGCGGCCCTCGATCAGCCGAAGCGTCCGGTGATGTACCCTTGGGTGCGCTCATCCCGCGGGTTGGTGAAGATCTCATCGGTATCGCCCTGCTCGACCAAGCGGCCCAGATGGAAAAAGGCCGTTTTCTGCGAAACGCGCGCGGCCTGCTGCATGGAGTGGGTAACAATCACGATGGTGTAGTTCTCGCGCAGTTCGTCGATCAGCTCCTCGACCTTGGCGGTCGCGATGGGATCGAGCGCCGAGCAGGGTTCGTCCATCAGGATTACCTCAGGGCTGACCGCTATCGCGCGGGCGATGCAAAGACGCTGCTGCTGGCCGCCGGAAAGACCGGTGCCCGGCGCGTCCATCCGGTCCTTGACCTCTTCCCAAAGCCCCGCTCGGCGCAAGGAGCGCTCGACGATCTCGTCCAGCTCCGCCTTGGAATGGCCGATGCCGTGGATGCGCGGGCCGTAGGCGATGTTGTCGTATATCGACTTGGGGAAGGGGTTGGGCTTCTGGAAAACCATGCCGACCCGCGCGCGTAGCTGCACGACGTCCAGGCGGGGGTTGTAAATGTCCTGCCCGTCCAGGGTAATCCTGCCGGTAACCCGGCATATGTCGATCACGTCATTCATGCGGTTAAGACAGCGCAGGAAGGTCGATTTGCCGCAACCGGAGGGGCCGATAAGTGAGGTCACCTCGTTGGGCATGATCTCCAGGTCAACATCCATCAAAGCGTGCTTCTCGCCATAGAAGACGTTCACCTTGTCGCCAATGATCTTAGGCGTGCGGTTGCCGGTCGCGGGAGCGGCGGAAGCGCCGCTTTCCAAGGTTTCGACGTTGGACATGAATGTACTCCTACCAGCGGCGTTCGAAGCGCTTGCGCAGCACGACTGCGATCGCGTTCATGAGGATAAGGAAACCTAGCAGCACCATGATGGCGGCCGAAGTCTTCGCGACGAAGGCGCGCTCCGGACTGTCGGCCCAGAGGTAGACCTGTACCGGCAAGACCGTGGCAGCGTCGGTGATCCCGCCTGGGACGTCCACGATGAAGGCCACCATGCCGATCATCAGCAACGGCGCTGTCTCGCCCAGCGCCTGGGCCATGCCGATGATGGTCCCGGTCAGGATGCCAGGCATCGCCAAGGGCACCACATGGTGCGTCACGACCTGGAGCTTCGATGCGCCCACGCCCAAAGCCGCTTCACGAATGGAGGGCGGCACTGCCTTCAGCGCGGCGCGCGAGGCGATGATGATGGTCGGCAGCGTCATAAGGGCCAGCACCATGCCGCCGACCAGGGGGGCGGAACGGGGCAGGCCGAAGAAGTTGAGGAAGACCGCCAGGCCCAGAAGGCCAAACACGATGGAGGGCACGGCCGCCAGGTTGTTGATGTTGACTTCGATGAAGTCGGTCAGCTTGTTCTTGGGCGCGAACTCCTCGAGGTAGGTCGCCGTCAGTACGCCCACCGGAAAGGACAGCGCCAGTGTCACGATCAGGGTGAAGAAGGAGCCCACGACCGCGCCCCAGATGCCGGCCTGCTCCGGTTCGCGGCTGTCGCCGGTGGTGAAGAAGTCGACATCGAAGCGCACCTCGAGCCGCTCCTCGGCCTCAAGCTGGTCGATCCAGGCGATTTCCTGATCCTTGACCCGGCGGTCCTCTTCGGGGACATCGCGGGAGATCTGGCCTTTGACGAAGGTGTACACGTCGTCGGAGGTCTTGACCCAGACAGTTCGAGTCGTGCCGATGATACCGGGATCTTCCATCGCCAATGCGCGCAGTTCCAGGGGAGCGTTCGAGCTGACCAGCCCCAGCAGAGCGCGGCGATCGGACCGGCCGGTGGCGTCAGGGAAGATCTTCTGCATCGATTCGCGGACCAGTGTGCGGTAGTTCGCATTGCCGATCACCTCGGGGTCGCCGGTGTTCTGTGGGTCGATCTCTTCTTGACTGAAGGTGACATCGATCGCGACGTGCGTCGCCCAGAAGGCGGGCAGCCCGCGTGCCACGATCGTGACCAGCAGCAGCCCCAGCATACCGACGGCGGCGCCGACGGCGAGCATCCCGATCAACTTGAAGCGGCGTTCCGCGGCGTAGCGCTTGGCGACCCGCCTTGAGTTCTGCGCAGGATGGACATCTTGCGACGATTTCGATTCCACAGCCATGTCAGTCATACTTTTCCCTGTACTTCCGCACGACCCGCAGGGCCA
>JARRJC010000083.1 GCA_037379885.1 Limibacillus sp. | reverse complement strand
TTCCGCTTCGCTTGCCGCCAACTCTGTCGGACGGAGCGCGAGGCCGGATTCGCTGGCTCTCACTTGTGTCTCTCCGGCTATGCCGGCGAGCAGCCAGTCGAGGTCGCCGTCGCCCGCGTTGCGGGTGACGGGCATCCGTTGGGGCGGGATTTCGGCGATCTGGCCCTCCGCGCCCTCCTCCGCCACGGCGAAGCGGAAGACGTAGGCGGGGGTCAGGCCCATGCGCAGGTCGGAGACCACGATCCTGCCCGCCTCGCGCCCGACCTTGAAGTAGCCGTGGGAGAAGGCCGCAAGGCGCGCCGCGTCCGGCAGGGCGGTGGCGCAGGCCAGATCGTCCGGCAGGCGCTCGTGGCTGTAGAGTCCCTCCTCCGCGATCTCCCCAAACAGCGGGAAGTAGAGGTTGTGGTAGCGCCCGCCCTCGACCGCGATGACGCGCCAGTAGAGGCTGTTGAAGGGCGTCGGTATGGCGAGCAGGCGCTCCGGCTCGATCCCGGCGGCCGTGAGGTAGCTTTCGCCCCGCGCCGCCACCACCTGCTGAGCGGCGGCTGTCCAGCCGAGGTAAAGGGTGGAGAGCGCGAGCGCGACCGCCGCCGCCCGTCCGGGCCGCGCCCCGCTTCCGCCCGCGATCAGCCCCCAGAGCAGCGCCACCAACAGCGGCAGGGTATAGAGCGGATCGATGATGAAGATGGAGCCAAGGCCCAGCGGCTCCGGCCAGAGCGGCCAGAAGAGCCGCGTGCCGTAGACCGTCATGGCGTCCAGCAGCGCATGGCTGGTGAGAACAAGGAAAACCGTCAGGTAGGTGAGCGCCCGCCTGTCTCTCAAACCCTTGAAGGCGAGCCGAAGCCCCTCCCCGATCACCGGCGTGGCCAGGGTCTGGAGGATCAGCGAATGGGTCGCCGAGCGGTGCAGGGTGAAGGAGTCCACCGGATCGTCGAAGGGGTAGAAGACGTCCGCGTCCGGCAGGCTGCCCAGCAAGCCGCCGGTGAGCGCCGCCTTGCGGTAGCCGATCCTGCGCCCCAGCGTCACCATGCCGAGGGCCGCGCCGAGGGTGAACTGCGAGAGGGAATCCATCGGTGGGCGGTGCTTTCCTGCTGGCGGCGAAAGAGGGCTCTAGGGATAGATACGGCGCGGGAGGGCCGCCGCAAGCCCCGGCGGCGAAGAATCAGAAGGCCCGGACCAGAAGGCTGACGCCCATCACGCTCAGCATGGCGAGGAGCGCGCGGCGGAAGCCCTCGGGCGAGAGGCGGCGGCGCAGCCGCGCGCCCAGGCCGAGCCCCAGGAAGGCGGCGCCCGCCCCCAGCGCCGAGACGGCCACCCCGTCCGGCCCGAAGAGCCCCAGACGCTGAAGCCCGAAGGCCATGACGAGGCTGGAGAGCGTGAAGGAGCAGTTGATGGTCTGGAGGAACAGGTTCCGCTCCAGCTTGAGCGCCATCAGGTAGGGCATGGAGGGCATGACCTGCGAGCCGGTCAGACCGTTGACCGCCCCGGTCAGAAAGCCGCTCACGGGCCCCAGCCGCCGCGCCCAGGGCTCGCCTATCGCAAGCTCGGGCCGCGCAAAGGAAAAGGCGCACCAGAGCAGCAGGACCAGCCCCAACACGCCGCCCGCCTGGCGCCCATCGACCAGCGCCAGCGCCCAGAGCCCCAGCGCCAGACCCGGCAGCGTCGCCAGCAGCATCGGCCAGAAGCGCTTCACGGTCTCGCCGAAGCGCCCGGCCTGGCGCATGACGATGAGGTTGGAGGCGATCGAGGGGATGATGATCAGCGCCAGCGCCTCCTTGAGGCCCACGGTCAGCGCCAGGAAGGGCAGGCAGAGGGTTGAAAAGCCGAGGCCCGTCACGCCCTTGGCCGTGGCGGCCAGCAGATAGGTCGCGAAGATCGCCGCGACCTGCCAAGCGGAATAGCCGAAGTCCATCTGAGCCCCCCTCCCGCGCCCGCTAGGCCAGGAGATAGGCGGCCAGGAGGACCCAGGCCGAGAGCAGCAGCCCGCTGACCAGGGTGTAGTACCCGTTCCAGCGCCAGCCGACGTGGAGCGCCGAGACCTTGCCGATCGCGCCCACCATCAGCGTCGTCGCGGTGTAGGGAGAGGAGGCCCCGCTCAGGGCCCAGCCCGCCGTGATCGCCAGCACGATCATGTTGGGCGAGATACCGAAGTCCGCCGCCGAGGGGATCAGCGGCGCGATCAGGGAAACCGCCAGGATCGGGTTCATGCCGATCTGTCCGGTGATCGGCACCATCCAGAGCAGCCCCAGCAGCAGCAGCCAGACCGGCACGGCGGAGAGCGAGAAGCCGCTTTCGGCCATCCAGGGCGCCAACAGGCCCGCGCCCAGCGTGCCGATGAAGCCGGCCATGATCAGCAGCACGAGCTCAGGCCTGTAGACCGCCAACTCGGACTCCAGGAACTTCTTCGAGCGCCGTCCGAGATAGGCGGCGCGCATGCGCCAGGAGCCGCGGCCCTGCAAGAGGATCCACCCGGCGCTGAGGAAGGGCACCACCAGCATGACGGCGGACACGGTCTTGAGCCCGGTTACGAAGTGCAGCAGCCCGACCAGCCCCATCAGCACGACCAGCAGGATCAAGAGCGGCGCCAGCTTTTCCCAGTGGTTGTCGGTCCGGCCTCTGACCGGTCGCGGCACGGTCAGCTTGGGCTTGAAGATCGTGTCGATGGCCCAGCCGGTCCCGGCCAGGATGATGGAACTGACCAGGCCATAGGCCACCACGCCGCCCCAGCTCGCCCCCTCGACGATGGAGGAGGTGATGGCCATGGAGAAGGTGAGCGGCGACCAGCTCAGCGTCGCGATGAAGCCGCGCTGGATCGCCAGCAGCATGCGGCGGGTGCGCACGCGGCGGATCTCCTCGTTCGGCTCGCTGCGGGCCGAGGCCTCGGCGAGGCTGCCAAGCAGGGTGATCGCACCGTACAGCAGCATGATGCCGAAGAGGTGGCCGCCCGCCGTCAGCGCCAGATAGCGCCGCCCCGGCGGCTGCTCGGCCAGGAAGCGCCCGCAGCGGCGGATGTCGTGGGAGGTTCCCGCCGCCGAGCGCAGGCTCGCCAGCGCCGAGAAGAAGGCGGCGACGAAGGCCCCGGTCGCCAGGCCGCGCTCGGTCAGGCTCCACCAATCCGACCGCGTGGCGAGCGCCGTCGCGAAGAGCGCCAGGCCGACCAGCACGAAGGCCTTGCGCGACCAGGGCACGCGCGCCGTGTTGCAGGCGAGGAAGGCGACGACGCAGGCCGACGCGCCCAGCAGGAACAGCGGCTCGCCCAGTATCTCGCCCGCCAGCATGAAGACGACGCTGCCGGCCAGGATCAGCCCGGTGATGCGGTCAAGCAGCATGGGCACTCACGGCTCCAGCGGCACGGTCAGGCGCGAACCGGGGACCTCGATCCCGCCGCGCGCGCCGATCTCGACCGAGCCGAAGCGCGCCGCGAAGGCCTCCGGCAGCGGACGGTCCCCGGGCGCTGCCAGCCAGAGCCGCAGCAGGTGGCGGCGGCGTTCGGGCTCCGGCCAGTCGGTGAAGGCCGCGCGGTCGTGCAACAGGACGTGGTTGTAGACGAACTGCATGTCCCCCGGCTCCAGCCGCATGGAGAAGTTCAGCGCCGGATCGTCGGTCAGCGCGTCGAAGAGGTCGAGCGCCTCGCGCTGCCGGTCGCTGAGGCGCGGGGCCTCCTCGAACCTCTGGGCGGAGTCGATGTACTGACGCTGGTAGTGGACCGTCAACTGCCCGGCATGCCAGGAAAGCGGCGCGATCTCGAACCAGGGCTTGGCGCCCGCGGGCACCTCGCCGCGCCGGTCGATGGCGACGGGGCGCAACAGCTCGGGCGCCAGGTCCGGACGCCGCGCCAGCATCTCGTTCCAGAGCGTGAGCGCCGAGACGAGCTGGCTCTCCCCTCCCGCACGCGCCTGTTTCAGGCAGAGCAGCCCCACCACATCGCAGGAGTCCGTGTGGAAGGACTGGCGTTCGTGGGTCTGGTAGATGCGCACGTTGGGATCGCTGCTGGCGAGCCCCAGGTCGGCGACGTGGCCCAGCAGGTGGCCCTTGGCGTTCTGAGAGCGCGGAACGCCGATCCAGGCCCCCAGGCCCAGGAAGGCCGCCGCCGCCTTCTCAAGCGGCCAGTCCGCGGCGGGCAGCCCCTTGATCAAGGAAAACCCGCGCCCCGACAGCAGTTCGCCGCGCAGCGCCGTCAGCTTCGCGCCGAGCCGCGGCTGCGGGAATTCCTCCGGCTCCAGGATCGACGGGCGGCCGCCCCCGGCGGCCAGCGCCGCCTCCGCCGCGCCCTCGACCACGGCCACCTCGGCCGGGCTCAAGCGCCAGGTCCAGCTTTCGGGCCGCGCAGCCATCTCCGGGCCCAGCCAGGCGGCGGGGCCCTTTTGCTGCGGCGGCAGGCTGTGATCGTTTGTCCGGCCTTCGGGCAAGGTCGCTCCTCTGCTTGAAGCTCTGGCTGGCGTAACGGCGGGCAAGGAGGTTATGAAGAATTCAACAGCAAGCCGCGTGATGACGCCACCCGCATTTCTCGAATGGGAGCCATGAGTAGAGACGCCAGCCTGCCCATCTCCAACGCCCGCGCCCGCCGCCTGCTGATCCAGGCGCAGGGCCTGGGCGAGACGCCGCGCCGCGCGCAGAGCGACGCGGAGCTTCTGGCGGCGATCGAGCGGCTCGGCTTCGTGCAGCTCGATTCCATCAACACGCTGGAGCGGGCCCATCACCAGATCCTCTTCGCCCGCAACCAGACCTACCGCCACAGGCAGTTGTCCCGGCTGGTCGAGAAGAAGGCGGCGCTCTTCGAGAACTGGACCCACGACGCCTCGGTCATTCCCAGCCGCTTCTTCCCGATCTGGCGCGCGCGCTTCGAGCGGGACCGCGAGCGCCTCGCCGGGCGCTGGCGCGACTGGCACCGAAAGGACTTCGAGTCCTTTCTCCATCAGGTGCTGACCCGCATCGAGCGCGAGGGCCCGCTGATGGCCCGCGACTTCGGCGAGGAAGGCAAGAAGCCCAAGGGCGGCTGGTGGGAGTGGCACCCGGAGAAGATCGCGCTGGAATACCTCTGGCGCACCGGCAGCATCGCTGTGGCGCGGCGCGAGGGCTTCCAGAAGGTCTACGACCTGACCGAACGGGTGATCCCGGAACCGCAGCGCGCGCCGCCGCCCGAGCCGCGCGCCTTCCTGGACTGGAAGTGCCGCAGCGCGCTCTCCCGCCTGCTCTTCGCCACGCCGGGCGAGATCGCGGGCTTCTGGGGCGCGCTCTCAGCGGAGGAGGCGGCGGGCTGGTGCGCCCAGGGGTTGGCCGACGGACGGCTGAGAGAGGTCTCGGTGGAGAACGCCGACGGCTCGGCGCGCCGCTTGCTGGCGCTCTGCGAGCAGGTCCCGACCCTGGCGGCCGACCCGCCGGCGCCGCCCCCGCGCGCCTGCGCGTGCTCAGCCCCTTCGACCCCCTGTTGCGCGACCGCGCGCGGGCCGAACGCATCTTCGGCTTTTCCTACCGGATCGAAGTCTTCGTGCCGGAGGCCAAGCGCCAGTACGGCTACTACGTCTTCCCGCTGCTGGAAGGCGACAGGCTGGTCGGGCGCATCGACATGAAGCACCACCGCGACTGCGGCGAACTGCGCGTCAAAGGCCTCTGGTGGGAACCCAAGGTCCGCAGAAGCAAGGGCCGCCTCGCCGCCCTGGAGGCCGAACTGGAACGCCAACGCCGCTTCACCGGCGCGGAAAAGCTCGTGTTCGAGGAGGGCTGGGAGCGTTAGCCCGTCCCCGCCCGCGCCTTGTTAAGCTGGTCGGTGACGTCGGCGAGGCGGGTCAGGAGGCCGTCGATGATCTCGAAGGCCTGGGTCGGGTCGCGGCGGATCGCCTCTTCCATCTCCTCGCGGGAGAAGACCAGGACGCTGCAATCGGTCTTGGCGCTGGCGGAGGCCATGCGCGGGCGGCCCATCAAGGCGCTTTCCCCGAAGATCTCGCCTCGCTTCGGCGAGGCGGTGAAGCCGTCGCGGCGGATTTCCACCTCGCCGCTCATCAGGAGATAGGCCTCTTCAGGATGCTCTTCAGCGCTGAAGATCAAGGTTCCGGCGGAAAAGGTCTTGCGCTGCATGACGACGGGCTCCTCTCGTCACAAAAGTAACGAAAGGCATAATAGTACAGATAAAGCGCCCGTCTCTCTTATTCGGCGAAGACGCGCTCGAAAATCACATCTACGTTCTTGGTGTGGTGGCCCAGATCGAAGAGCGCGTCCAGGTCCGCCTCGGGGATGTGCTTGGCGACTTCGGGGTCGGCCTTCAGCTCGGTCTGGAAGTCCTTGCCCTCCTCCCAGACCTTCATGGCGTTGCGCTGCACGGCCTTGTAGGAGTCCTCGCGGCTCATGCCCGCCTGGGTCAGGCCCAGCAGCACGCGCTGCGAATGGACCAGCCCGCCCAGCATGTCGAGGTTCTTCTGCATGGCCTCGGGATAGACCAGCAGCTTCTCGATGACGCCCGCGAGGCGGTTGAGCGCGAAGTCCAGGGTGACGGTCGTGTCCGGCCCGATCATGCGCTCCACAGAGGAGTGGGAGATGTCGCGCTCGTGCCAGAGGGCCACGTTCTCCAGCGCCGGAACCACGGCGGCGCGCACGATGCGGGCAAGGCCGGTCAGGTTCTCGGTCAGCACCGGGTTGCGCTTGTGCGGCATGGCCGAGGAGCCCTTCTGGCCGGGCGAGAAGTACTCCTCCGCCTCGCGCACTTCGGAGCGTTGCAGGTGGCGGATCTCGGTCGCCAGGTTCTCGACCGAGGAGGCGATCACGCCCAGGGTGGCGAAGAACATGGCGTGGCGGTCGCGCGGGATCACCTGGGTCGAGTGCGGCTCGGCGGCGAGGCCCAGCTTCTTCGCCACATGCGCTTCGACGAAGGGATCGATGTTGGCGAAGGTGCCGACGGCCCCGGAGATGGCGCAGGTGGCGATCTCCTTGCGCGCGGCCTCCAGCCGCTCGCGGCCCCGCTTGAAGGCGGCGTAGTGCCCTGCGAGCTTCAGGCCGAAGGTCGTCGGCTCGGCGTGGATGCCGTGGGAGCGGCCGAGGCAGACCGTGTCCTTGTACTCGTAAGCCCGCGTCTTCAGCGCGGCCAGCACCCGGTCCATGCCGGCCAGCAGGATATCGCTCGCCTGGGTCAGCTGTACCGCAAGGCAGGTGTCCAGCACGTCGGAGGAGGTCATGCCCTGGTGCACGAAGCGCGCCTCCGGCCCCACGTGTTCGGCCAGATTGGTCAGGAAGGCGATGACGTCGTGCTTGGTCTCGGCCTCGATCTCGTCGATCCGCGCGATCTCCCAGGCGCCGCGCTCCCAGACCGCCTTGGCCGCCTCCTTCGGGATCACGCCCAACTCGGCCTGCGCGTCGCAGGCGTGCGCCTCGATCTCGAACCAGATGCGGAACTTGTTCTCAGGCTAACTGATGGCGACCATCTCGGGCCGGGAATAGCGCGGGATCATGGGCGACTCCGTGGGGTCTCGTCGGCAGGCAAATCAATCGCCGCCTAAGAAGCGCGGGAGGGGGGCGGGAGTCAAGGTGGAGAGGCCCACGCACCACCCTTAAACGCTACGCCAGAGCTCCTCAGTTCTTGAGCTATCGCCGCTCACCGGACCGCAATCCTGCATCCGATCGAGTTAAAACAACCCCAGCGACTTCAGCGAGGTGTGGCCCTTGCGGCCGATGATGATGTGGTCGTGGACCTCTATGCCGAGTTTGGCGGCGGCTTCGGCGATCTCGCGGGTGATGGCGAT
>JARRJC010000082.1 GCA_037379885.1 Limibacillus sp. | reverse complement strand
ATAAATCAGCGCAGTAAGGAGCAGTTGCCAGCGATCCATCTCGCTATGCGCGAAGAAAGGTACGAAATGGCCGATTGGCTTCGTGAACAGGGAGCCTCTCCCATGCCGGTGGAGTCACTCGCGCCAGAGGAACTTGCGGCTGCCGATCTGGAAGCTGGCAGGATCCGAGCAATTGAGTGCGCTCAATGCCACCCCCTTGAACTGAGTACAAAAACAATCAGCGGTCCAGGCCCGCTAGGCCCGCTACTCTGGAACGTTGTAGGTCGGGCGAAGGCCACGATGACAGACTATCCCTACTCAGATTCGATGGCTGCTCAAACAGGGACGTGGACATTCGACGAGCTCAACCGCTTCCTCGCCGATGCGCCAGGTGTCGTGCCGGGAACGAATATGCAGCGCGGCTTTGAACCAGATCGCAGCAAACGAATTTCTGTGATCGCCTACCTCAGAACGCTCAGCGACGATCCAGTCCCTCTCGATTGAGATAGGCGCAAAGAGGTGGTTCGACCAAGGCCTCTTTCTGCCCCAGCAAGTTGACCACATCACACAGCGAGCGGAGATATGGAGGAGGTGCACTCAAACCTCCCAACAATGCCACGCCTGCCTGCAGGCTTATGTGGCCTCTAATTCGGCGACAGTGTCCGCCTTTTAGACGGGGGGCGGTCGCCGCGTTTAGATCTCGTTAATGCCTACTTTTGGCTAGAAGCAGACATCAACTGCTGCCTTTTTGCGAAGGCTTCTTTGGTTCAGTTAGAGATTAAGCGCCATGGACTAGTCATTTCTACGATTCCGAAGGCATATTGACCCTCTCAAGCGCGAAGCCCTGGAGGCTCAAAGCCCATGAAACGCCCCAGTATCTTTGATCTGCTGTTCGGTGACGGGACGCCCAGAAAAGCAGTTCTGACAGCCTTGGTAGTGGGAACCATCCTCATCGCCATTAATCACGGTGATCTGATGCTGAACGGGATGGCGCCACCCGCCATTAAGGTCATCCTCACTTACTGCGTTCCCTACTGCGTTACGACCTGGGGGGCTGCAACTGGTAAGATATCGCAATGGAGGCGGGACAACGCCCTTCAGGAGTGATCGCGAGGGAGGCCGGGCATGAAGATAGAAGACTTCTTCAACCAGACGAACATCGTTGACCTCAGCTTCTTCAATTTCCGGAACGCGATCACGGCCGCCTACTTCGCCGACAGCGAGCTGCGGGTTGTGAAGGTGAACGATAACTTCAAGCGCTTCTTTCCCATCCTAGGGAATGTCTCCAGCGTCTACTTCCCCGACGTGCTCGAGCAGATGGGAATCGAGGGCGCGCAAATCGAGCGCTTCGTGCGGGAGATAAACGAAGAGGGCTCGGTGTTATTGCCGGAGGTTCATGTGCGTCACGGCGGCGAGGAGCGGGTCTACTCGCTTCTTTCCACCCGCACCCGTGACGATAGTTTTTCCTACCTTAACGGCGTCCAGGGCCAGTTCGTGGATCGCACCGAGGAGCACAACTTGCGGCGCGAACGTGAGGAACTGGTTGATCAGCGCATGCGCGACCAGGAGATCATCGAACAGAAAAGCCAGAAACTGGAGGCGCTTGCTAACCGGCTGGCGCGCTATCTCTCGCCGCAAATTTACCGCTCTTTGTTCGACGAACCGGCTGACGTTGAACTGGTGCACAAGCGCAAGAATCTGACGATCTTCTTCTCCGACGTGGTGCAGTTCACCGACCTCAGCGACAGCCTGGAGCCGGAGCGCTTTGCGGCAGTCATCAATTCATACCTCTCGGAGATGGCCTCGATCGCGATCGAGGCTGGCGGCACCATCGACAAATTCATTGGCGATGCTGTGCTCGTCTTCTTCGGCGACCCGGATTCCGCGGGTGACAGGGAAGATGCGTTACACGCCGTTGGCATGGCGCTACGCATGCAAGAGCGCATCGCTGAACTTCAGAGGCACTGGAAGAAGCTGGGCGTCTCAAGCGGGCTCAAGGTGAGAATGGGCATCTCCACAGGATACTGCACGGTCGGGAATTTCGGGTCCAAGCAGCGGTTGGACTACACCGTTTTTGGACGCCCGGTGAACATGGCCTCTCGCCTCCAGACAAAGGCGCCGCCAGGCACCATCCTCATGGACCAGAGCACTAAGGACCTCGTTGAGGGCTCGATAGAGAGCGAGGCGTTTGGAGAGCTGCAGCCGAAGGGTTTTTCGCGACCGCGCCAGGTGTTCACTGTCAAGGGCTTCACCTCGACCAGCGAGCGGGAGGCCTACCAGCTTTGGAGCCGAACCGGCGACCATGTTGAGGTGACGGTTACCGATAGCTCTGATATCGCAAAAGCGATCCTTGAGTTGAAGGAAATCGAGCAAGAGTTCGAGGAGTTACTGGAAAAACAGCGGGATCGATAAAGAGATTGCTTAGCTGGTCTTGGATTCTGTGGCCAGCCATTTTGACTAGCTACGAAATCCGCTTCTGGCTACAAGCGGATATCTGACCCGCAGCGTGGATTTCCTATTAGCGCACAGCTATTCTTCTCGCAAAGGTGAGGGATCGCGGCATGGAACGCAGACTTACCTGTATCCTCGCGGCGGACGTTGTCGGCTATAGCCATCTCATGGAAAGCGCCGAGGCGGAAACCCTCGCCGCGCTTAAGGCGCACCGGGAAGAACTGTTCGACAACCTGGTGAAGGCGCACCACGGACGCATCTTCAAACTCATGGGCGACGGCTCGCTGGCCGAGTTCGCGAGCGTTGTAGATGCCGTAACCTGCGCGATCTCCATCCAAGAAGGGATGGTGGAAAGGAACGCCCGGATTCCGGAAGCGGAGCGCGTGCGGTTCAGGATCGGCATCCACTTGGGCGACGTCATTGTCGAATCGGACGACCTCTATGGAGACGGCGTCAATGTAGCGGCCCGGCTGGAAGCCATGGCGGCGCCCGACGGTCTCTGCATTTCACGCCAGGCCTACGACCAGATCGGTGGCAAGCTTCGATCGCGCTTCGAAGATCTGGGTGATCAGCAATTGAAGAACATATCCCGTCCCGTTCAGGTGTTCAGGTTGACCCAAGAGGGGCAAGCACCCCCTGAACCCTTCCAGCGAGGAACTAAAGGCCGCCGAGCCCCGCTCTTCGCAGCGTTGGTCATCGCTGTCCTCGCCGTGCCGACATCGCTCTACTGGTGGCAACAAGCGCACCGGGAGCAACCGAAGGACAGCATGATCCGTCCGCCGCCAGCGGTCTCGGAACACCCGAGGCTGGCGGTGCTGCCCTTCGAGAACATCAGCGGCGATGCAGAGCAGGAGTATTTCGCCGACGGCATGACGGAAGATCTGGTCACGGACCTCGCGAAGATCTCGTCGATAAGCGTCCTGGCGCGCGCCAGCACCGCAGGACTGAAGGGCAGGGAGATCGATTTCCCTTCTGTCGGCGATGAACTCAGGGTGCGCTACTTCATCGGCGGCAGTGTTCGCAAGTCGGGAAATAAGGTCAGGATCAATGCGCAGTTGATCGACGCGCAATCGGGAAACCAAATCTGGGCGGAACGCTACGACGGCGAAGAGATCGATGTTTTCGGCCTCCAGGACCAGGTCCTGGAGAAAGTGATTGATACACTGGCCCTCAAGCTGTCCGAGGAAGAGCGCCAGCGCCTGACCAAGCGGGGCACGAAAAGCATCGCTGCGCACGATCTGTATCTGAAGGGGCTCCACGCTGCATCGGTCTTCTCGGAAGAAGGCAACCGACAGGCGATCGGGCTCTATAAGCAGGCCCTATCGATCGACCCGAACTATCCGCTGCCCTACGCAGGGATCAGCAACGTGCTTCAGCTGAACGCGAGGAACGGCTGGTCCGATGATGTCCAGGGCGATCTGAGAACCGCTGTGGACCTGGCTCAGACGGCTGTCGATCTCGATCCCAATAACCCGACGCTCCATTGGAGCTTGGGGCGCAGTAAGGCCCGCCTTCGGACACCCGAGGCGCTGGCCGAAGGGATTGAGTCCGTCAAACGGGCCATCGAGTTGGACAGCGATTACGCGGATGCCTATGCGTTCCTGGCGGTCCTTTATGTGGGGGCCGGGAAAGCGGAGGATGCATTGCGGTCCGTGGACACGGCAATGCGCCTCAACCCTACCTATCCCTTCTGGTACCTCTTCATGCGCGGGACGGCATACTACGCCTTGGAGCAGTACGATACCGCCATCACCGATTTTGAAACCGCCGCGGAGTTGAATCCGACAGCACAGTTCGTCCGCTTTTGGCTGGCCGCAGCCTATGCTCAGGCCGGGCGGCCCGACGACGCCGAATGGCAGGTGGACGAACTGATGATCATGGGGTTTGACGGAACAGTCGACACGATCGTTGAGACCGGGCACATCATCGATCCGAAGTATCTGGCCCTGGAGAGGGAAGGTCTCTTAAAGGCAGGCATCCCCGAATAGCTGTAAAGGCCTTCCCACGGCTCAAGAATCGAAACGCCAGAGAGTTTTTTGTCTATGTCCGCTATTGGCTAATAGCGGGCATTGACGGACTAGTGCCATTTCAAAGCGACGCCTTAAGACTTTTTTAGGCAATGAGAGCTTATCCTTAAGAACAACGGTGAAAAGCCGATCAAATTTAAGTGGGATGAGAGCAGTGTTTGGTAACGTATTCCTTGAGGGGTTCCTCGTGGCGTCTTCAGTTGCGGGTGGTGTCGCATATTTTTTCGGCAGTGCGATCATGGCGGCGACTGGGCTTAACTGACGTTCCTCTACACTTCAAAACAAGAACTCAAAAAGGGGTGGCCCAATTGGGAGCACCCCTTAATTTTCCCATTGGTTCTGGGCGCCAATTATCGCGCCCGCTTCTGGCTAATTGGGGACACTTACGACCTTGACGGTTGAAAGGGGTTCACCTTCGACCGCCAAATGACCGTGATCGTTCGCATTCAGCGTAACCATCACTTCGGTGTCTCCCGGGGGAAGGCTAGATAGGTGAAACCATTCCCCATAAACCCGCGCGATCTTCTCACCATTCACATAGATATGCGCGTGCCCCTCTCCGTCGCGGTGTGAAGCGTTTACGTGTTCGGGAGCGAATCTGAAGTTCTCAACCAGGATGTGAACGTTGTATCCGCCGACACTGTCCTCAGTGATCGTAAAGTCCAGCGAGGGCGCGTTCTCCCCCTTCGGTAAGTTGACCATGTCTCCATGAGAGTGGGACGCGTGACTGTGACTCCCGTGGTTAGAAGCGCCTGAGTCTGACTGAGCAATCAGATCTCCCGCTTCAGCCTCAACAACGAAAAGTAGGCCCATTACGGTCGCGAAAAATATCGTGGCGAACCTTGATTTCATTGGCATCGTTTCGGACTCCGGCCAGGCTAACTAGATTGAAAATGCTTCCGGATCTCAGGGGCATTGTCCTCCCGACCTACTTTGCCTTCAAGCAATTCCGTGAAGCGGAAAGGGGCTGGTTGCAGAAAAGTAGGAGCGTCCGCTATTGGCTAAAAGCGGACAAGATCCTCTCGACGCGCCCCGGAAAATTCCGTTGTAGAAATTGAACAATCGGAAATTGCCCTTTATGAAAGGGCCTTTGGTGGGACTAACGGAACGCCGCATAGAGTTTGCCGAAAACTGTATAGTCATGGGCTTCTTAGGTCCCCTGATGGATAGGAGTTTACATGGAAGTGACGCAGGCCTGGTTTAAAGTTCTTGCGATTTTGTCGCTGCTGGCGGGACTAGCCGC
>JARRJC010000081.1 GCA_037379885.1 Limibacillus sp. | reverse complement strand
AGGTGATACACCGAACTTCTGTCTCACTAGCGTCTGGCGGCGGGCTTCTTGAAGATGGCTACAGGCTCGGACGCAATCTGAGAGAGTTTGGGGCAGTACTGGTAGTCTGTTCTGAATGCAGTCATAGCGAACGTCCGCTTCTGGCTAGAAGCAGACGTACTGCGTACGAGCATCATCTCTTTATTCGGGGAGCCCAGCCATTCGCAGTCCTTCCACGAACCGCGAGAGGTGCTCAGGGACATTGCTCGGGACCTTTCCGGCGTCTTCGATCGTATGCGTAGGCTCCAGAGCCAAGTAGTCCTCCACGGCAGAATGCGCTTCTTCTATTCGCCCAAGCCAAGCCAAGGCGCTCGCCAACTGCCGTCTGAAAGTTGGATTTTGCGGAGCCAGTCGGATTGCCTGTTTCGCGGTGGCAACTGCGTCGTCGTACCTCTTTAGGGCATGGTAAGCCCAAAATAGACCCATCAACCAAAAGACCATCATTCCGTCTCTTGGGCTCAATCGGATCGCTTCCGAGATCTTTTCTATGCTTTGCTCCGGTTCGCCGAGAAGGGCGAGTTCTGCTCCCTTTATACCGATCGCCGGAGCAAAGCTTGGCGATACCTCTATGGCCTTCTCTATCGTGGGAAGTACTTCCTCCCAATGATGAGAAACGATGTGGGCCCAGGAGAGAATCGTGAGCGCCCAGGGGTCAGAGCCGTCAATCGCAACCGCTCTCTGCGCAACCTCAATCATCAGCTGCAGGGATTGGGCGGGGGAATCGCTCCAGCGGTAATAGGCTTCGAGGAAATGGACCAGGGCGAGGTCGCTCGTTCCGAACTCACCCGATGGAACGAGAGAAATGGCCCTTTCGAAGAGTTCTCTAGCTTGCGCAGCATCATCCCGACCCAGCTTCCAAAGGTGTGCCCGACCTCGCATCACGCACTCCCAGGCGTCCAATTGCGAGGGGGCTTTCTGCTTTGCCTGTCGGGCCTCACTAGAGAGGAACTCGGGCGCGATGGCTCCGACGATGGCATCCGTCAACTCATCCTGCACTGCAAAGATGTCCTCCAACTCGCGGTCGTAGCGTTGCGCCCAGACGTGGTTCCCGGTGGTGGCGTCGATCAACTGCGCGTTCACCCGCAGACGGTTTGCGGCCCTGCGCACGCTTCCTTCGAGTAGGTACTTGACACCCAGTTCCGCGGCCACCTGCTTCACGTCGGTGGATCGCCCCTTGTAGGTGAAGGTCGAGTTGCGGGCGATAACGAAGAACCATGGCATGCGCGATAAAGCAGTGATGATGTCCTCTGACATGCCATCGGCAAAGAATTCCTGGTCCGGGTCGTCGGACATGTTGTCGAACGGCAGGACAGCGATCGACGGCTTGTTCGGGCGCTCCTTGACTTCTCGGGCGAGCGGCAACGCCGAGACGACGGCAGCTGTGTCGGGCAACCAGCGCCAAACATGCACCGCGCGGTCGAGGTTCTTCAAACGCTGCACTCCACCGTCATCGAAGGTGAACGCATCTATGCGCCGTACTTGCTGATAGACGGCGTCCGATACGCAGACACCCCCGGGGTTTGACAACCTCTCCAGGCGACTCGCGATGTTTACGCCATCGCCATAGATGTCTTTTCCTTCGATGATGATGTCACCAAGGTGAATGCCGATCCGTAGCCGGATGCGACGATCGTCGGGCACCGAGTGTTCGCTAGAACTCATGAGTTTCTGTATCTCTACCGCGCACTCCATGGCGCCTAAGACACTTGCAAACTCGGCGAGTAGGCCGTCTCCCATCAATTTGACAACGCGTCCACCGTGGCTGTCGATCTGAGGTTGGACGATCGCCCTGCGAATATCTTTCAAGCGATCCAGTGTCTCCTGCTCGGCAGCCTCCATCAGCCGCGAAAATCCGACGACGTCTGCAGTTAATATCGCCGCAAGCTTGCGAACCATCGGCACAGTCCCTACCACATCAAGGTATTAGAAGGAGCGCGATTGCTCTATGGGTTTTGGCGTTAGAATGATGCGCGGCGTCTGACAACTACGGGGTACGCGGCGCTGGAAGAAATCTAGCGTCCGCTATTGGCTAAAAGCGGACATACAATAAGCCCGCTGAGAGCGGGGAAACGCCGACCAAATGGGCGCACTCCTGCTGATAATGGCCGACACTGGTTCATAGACCGCAAAGGAGTCGTGGCACGTGGTCTTCCAAATTTCAGATGGTGCTGTCAGTTCTTCAATCCGGCGAGGCGCAGTCCTTTGATGTAGTGCTCCCGATCCTCGACGTTCTTCAGACGTACGGTCTGGTCTACCGTTATAGCGAGAAATCGGGTTTAACCCTAAGAAGGGCGTCCAAAGCCAGGGCAGCGTCCTCTGACCCCCCTAGGCCAGCGGCTGAAACCACATGGGCGTAGGGCCAGAATACCTTTGGATTGTCTCGGATTCCCTTTCGCCCCCAACTTATCGCTTCTTCATATCTACCCAATAGCACCAGCGCGAAGCTGTGCATGGTCGAAAAGGCCCAGCGATAGAGATCCAGGGGGCTTAATCTTGCGGCCGCTTCAAACTCGGCCAGGCTCTCCGCGGGCCGGCCGCCAGTGGCAAGAGCCGCGCCCAATCCATGATGAGCCAGCGCTGAGTTCGGGTTCAAGCTGATCGCCAGTTCCAACTGTTCGATCGCATTCTCAAAATCTCCATCGAGAGCCAACAAACGGCCTAAGACATAGCGTGCAAAGGACGAGCGGTCATCGGCCTGCACCGCCGCTGTCGCTTCACGTATGCCCTGCGCCAGAAGTTGTTCCCGCTCCTTGGGTTCCTGGGGCTCAAAGTTAAAGATGACCTTCTGAAAAGTCAGGTAAGCCAAGCCAGTAAGCGCCGGCGCATAGTTGGGCGCACCCGCTAGGGCTTGTCTGAAGCAGATAACAGCGGCCTCCGCATCCTCTCTGTTCAGTTTGTACGTGTGCCACATTCCGCGCTGATAGGATTCCCAGGCGTCGAGATTTTCTGGAGACTTGGCCCTTGCCCGCTCCCGTTCTGCGTTCTCGAGTTCGGGTTCAATTGCCGCAACTATGGTCCCGGTGATCTCGTCTTGGAGCTCAAAAACGTCTTCTAGAACCCGATCATACCTCTGTGCCCAGAGATGGTTCCCGCCCTCCACCTCGATTAACTGAGCCGTGATTCGAAAGCGGCTCGTGCTTCGCCTAACCGAGCCTTCAAGAACGTATCGGACACCGAGTTCATTGCCGATCTGCTTGATGTCTTTTTCATGTCCCTTAAAGGCAAAGCTCGAGTTCCGGGCGATGACGAATATGGAGCCGAATCCTGAGAGCGCGGTGATGATGTCTTCGGTGATTCCGTCAGCGAAGTAGTCTTGCTCCGGTTCAGCCGACATATTGCTAAAAGGCAGAACCGCGATAGAAGGCTTGTCGGGGAGAGCAAGAGTCTCGGAGGCCTTCTCCCCAACCTCCTTTCGCTCTTCTCGTATCCACTGCCATGCTCTTATCTGGCGGGTCATGTTCTTAAGCGCGACCTCGCCCTTGTCCTGAAATGCGTCGCCCAATTTCCCATGGATGTTCTGGCGCACCACATCAGAGATGCAGACACCGCCCGCCTCGGATATGCCTTCAAGCCGCGCCGCGATATTTACGCCATCACCAAAGATGTCCCCGGCGTCAAAGACAATGTCTCCAAGATTGATGCCAATCCTATAGCTGATGCGCTGTGCTTGAGGGACGCGGTTTTCCCGTTCGGGCATCAGGCGCTGTATCTCAATCGCGCACTGGACAGCATCGACGACACTTGGGAACTCAACCAGGACACCGTCGCCGGTCGACTTCACGATCCGCCCTCCGTATTGATCTATCTTTGGATCTATGAGTGCAGAGCGATGGACTTTTTGCCGTTCAATCGTGCCGGCTTCGTCAGCCGCCATCAAACGGCTGTAACCGACCATGTCAGCGGCCAGAACTGCAGCTAGACGGCGCTCCATCGTATTCCTCCCATCCTGAGAGGATAACCGGGCCGGCTAAAAGACACCATCAAGCTGTGATGAACGAAGAACGACGTTTGCTAGCCGGGTTGAAGGTCTGATGAAGGTCGATTCTGAAAGTCCACTATTGGCTAAAATCAGAAATCTTCCTCCGCGCCCAGGACACGCTCTATTCGCAGACGTAAACGGGCGGCCATATAGCAATAACGGCCTGCGGTTCCTTGCAGTTGCGACCGAGCCCTTGTTCCTTGATCCTCTCACCCAGATCAATCTCGCTTCCATCTGTGGGGCTGAACAGAAAGCAATGGCCCACCAGCTGCCCACCCGGACCAGCCACCCGTTCTCCAGTTAATCGACACTCGATCTCCCTGCCGGTGACGGCAAGAGAGCGCAAGAAGGTCACGGCTTCCTCTTGCTTGTCGGGGGGCACAAAGACATCGCGAAGCCTCACTTCGATGGCACCAACCCAGATGTACTCAGGAGAGTTCACGTCCCCGATCTGTCCGGTCAGGACAGCATCGTAATCTGATGGTTCTGCATGCGCTGGCGTAATGATTAGAAGAGAGATTACCAGGAGTAAGATCATTCGAGGCATAGCGCGCGCCCTTCTTGGGAACCGTCGATGATTAGCTAGTCTACTATCCAGAGATTCATCCTAGGGATTCAATTCGCCAGGTGGGTAGGCGTTCTTATCCGCTTCTGGCTAAAAACGGTCGCTATCAATCGTCCGAATCGTCCTGTTACTCGATGCCGGCTTTCTTCAATCCTTCCAGCCACCTATCCGCTAGGCCTTCTTGAGCGCAATAAGCAATCCTCTTTATGGCGTCAGGCCGTGATCCAGGCGTCCTTTCAACAAAACGTGCCCAATATTCCTTAGCCCTTCGTTCGTCTCCTAGGTGGCCATAACACGCTGATAGGAAAGCCATCACATTCGCTGGCGGCATGCTGGTTCGCTCATAGCAGGCTATTGATTCTTTCCATTGCCCAAGCCCGAAATGTACATGCCCCCATATTTCCCAGTGCCAATCGGGAGGCATTGGCTCGACCTGCTCGCGCCGCTTTAGAAACTCGGCAGCCTCGTCAAACCTTCCAACAGCAGACAAATACCATGCGTAATCCGACCAGATGGAGGAATCGTGCGGATTTAGAGAATAGGCCAACTTAAAATGCTGCGCGGATCGCTCATAGTTACGCGCCTTCAGATACGCAGTTGCCAACATCGCATGACAACTACTGTCGCCAGGGTCAAGCTCGACGGCTCGTTGCCCAGCCTCGACAGCAGCTTTGATGTTTTCTGCTGAGAGATCACCGTCAAAAGATGGCACCGTCCATAGTTGCGCAGAAAGCAGGGCGTGAGCCCGGGCAAAATTACAATCCAATTTGATCGCATTTTGGAGCAGCCTCTTGGCTTCGAGGCTGTCTTCCGTCGTGTATCGCCGATCGAGATTCAGGGCTCTGAGGTAGTAGTCGTAAGCGTCTAAGCTGTCCGTGGTCTTTCTCATAGAACGGTTTGCCTCAGCCGCTGTCACACGATCTGCGAGTTGCGTCACGATGGCGTGTACCAGTTCATCTTGAATCGCAAACACGTCAGCGAGTTCTCGGTCATAGCGTTGGGCCCAAATCTGGCTTTCACTACTCGTGTCTACAAGTTGCGCGGTCAAGCGTATGCGCCTTCCATCCCTCCTAACGCTTCCTTCCAGCAGATAGCTTGCGCCGAATGAAGTCACTGTTTGCCTGAGGTTTTTCTCACTATCACGAAGCACGAAAGAGCTGCGGCGAGCGATAACTTTGAGAGATCCAAACCGGCTCAACTCAGTCATCACGTCTTCGGTGATACCATCAGAAAAATAGTCCTGATCAGCATCTCCTGAGATGTTTGTGAAAGGGAGCACGGCAATAGACGGTTTACTGGATGGCAAGTTCGTGCTCTG
>JARRJC010000080.1 GCA_037379885.1 Limibacillus sp. | reverse complement strand
GCCTCGCCGCTGACCAGGGAGACTTCCCGCTCGGCGGAGCGACCACCGTAAAGGAGAGCGACGCGCAGCTTCTTCATGACGCGCCTCCCCCGGTCTCGCCGGCGCCGACGCCGACCCGCTTGATCTCCCATTCGAGGGCGATGCCGCTGGTCTCCTTGACGCGGCGGCGCACCTCCTCGCCCAGCGCTTCGATGTCGTGGGCCGTGGCGCCCCCCTGATTGATCAGGAAGTTGCAGTGCTTCTCGGAGACCTGGGCGCCGCCCAGGGTCAAGCCGCGGCAGCCCGCCTTGTCGATCAACTGCCAGGCCTTGTGGCCCGGCGGGTTCTTGAAGGTGGAGCCGCCGGTGCGCGTGCGGATCGGCTGGCTCTCCTCGCGCCGGTTCTGAATCTCCTCCATCCGCTTGGCGATGGCCTCCGGGTCGCCAGGCTCGCCCTGCAAGCGCGCCGACAGGAAGATCCAGTCCTGCGGCGCCGCGGAGTGGCGGTAGCTCATGCCGAGCTCGGCGGCCGCGACGCGGTGCAGTCCGCCCGAGCCATCCACGGCCTCGGCCTCGATCAGGACGTCGCGGGTTTCCTTTTCATAGGCGCCGGCGTTCATGCGCAGCGCCCCGCCAAGGGTGCCCGGCACGCCGCAGAAGAACTCCAGCCCGGCGATGCCGGCGAGCTGGGCCGCCTTGGCCACATTGATGTCGAGCGCCCCGGCGCCCGCGGAGAGCACGCTGCCCTCCTCGGGCGCGAGCTCGACGAAGGCGCGGCCCAGCCGCAGCACGACGCCCGGCACGCCGCCGTCGCGCACCAGAAGGTTGGAGCCGACGCCCAGCACCATGACGGGCACATCGGCGGGCTTGGCCTTCATGAAGTCGATCAGGTCTTCCCGGTCGGCGGGCTTGAACAGCACCTCGGCCGGACCGCCGACGCGGAACCAGGTGACGCGGTCGAGCGGCGCGTTCTCGGTCAAGCGGCCACGCACCGGCGGCAGCCGGTCGATCAGGCGCAGGTCCCGGGTGGCGCGGCTTGGGTTCATAGGGCACCCCCCGCGACCTTCTTGGGGCCGAGTGCTTCCAGCCGTTCGGGCAAGCTCTGGGCCCAGGCGGTGATGTTGCCCGCGCCCAGGCAGACTACGAGATCGCCCGGCGCCGCGCGCTCAAGGATCATCTCGGGCAGCAGTTCCGGCCCCTCCAGCGCCGCCACGTGCCGGTGGCCGCGCTGGCGCAGCCCTTCCACCAGGGCGTCGCGGTCGGCGCCCGGAATCGGCGTCTCTCCGGCGGCGTAGACCTCGGCGATGATGACCTCGTCGGCGTCGTTGAAGCAGGCGCAGAAGTCTTCGAAAAGGCTCTTGAGGCGCGTGTAGCGGTGCGGCTGCATCACGGCGATCACCTTGCCCTTGGTCGCGCTGCGCGCGGCCTGCAACACCGCGGCGATCTCCACCGGGTGATGCCCGTAGTCGTCGATCACCGTGACGCCGTGCGCCTCGCCGGTCTTGGTGAAGCGGCGCTTGACCCCGCTGAAGCCCGCCAGGGCCGTGCGGATCTGCTCGGCGGTGACGCCCATCTCAAGCGCGACGGCCACGGCGGCCAGCGCGTTGGAGACGTTGTGCCGCCCGAACATGGGCAGGCTCAAATCCTTGATCTCCAGCGGCGGCTCCTCGCCGCGCGCGGATACCGCGACATCGAACAGCTGGCCGCCCGCCTCCGCGCGCAGGTTCACGCAGCGCACTTCGGCCTGGGGCGAGAAGCCGTAGGTCACGGTCCGCCGGTCGGTGACCCGGCCGATCAGCGACTGCACCTGCGGGTGGTCGATGCAGACCACGGCGAAACCGTAGAAGGGCACGTTGGCGACGAAGGAGTCGAAGGCTTCGTAGAGCCGCTCCTCGCTGCCATAGAAATCCAGGTGCTCCGGGTCGATGTTGGTGACCACCGCGATGGTGGCGGGCAGCTTGACGAAGGTGCCGTCGCTCTCGTCGGCCTCGACCACCATCCACTCGCCCTGACCCAGGCGCGCGTTGGTGCCGTAGGCGTTGATGATGCCGCCGTTGATGACCGTCGGATCGAACCCGGCGCCGTCCAGAAGCTGAGCGACCAGCGAGGTGGTGGTGGTCTTGCCGTGGGTCCCGCCGATGGCGACGCACCACTTGAGGCGCATCAGCTCGGCCAGCATCTCCGCCCGGCGAACCACAGGAATGTGGGCGGCGCGCGCGGCCTTCAATTCTGGGTTGTCGCCCTTGATCGCGGAGGAGACCACGACGACCCGGGCTTCGGCCACGTTCTCGGCCTTCTGCCCGACCATGACCTCGACGCCCATGCCGCGCAGCCGGGTCACGTTGGCGTTCTCGGCCATGTCTGAGCCGCGCACCTGATAACCGAGGTTGTGCAGGATCTCGGCGATGCCGGACATGCCGATGCCGCCGATGCCAACGAAGTGGATGGTGCCGATGTCGAGGGGCATTTCGCGCATCAGGCGGCCTCCTCGTGCTCAATGCTCTTGCCGGCCGCAACCGTCTCCACCACCTCGGCCAGGCGCTTGGCCGCGTCCGGGCGGCCCAGCGCCAGCGCCGCCGCGGCGGCCTGGGACAGCACGCTCGGACGGGTGAAAAGCTCACCCAGACGCTGTGCCAGCTTCTCGGGGCTGAGGCCGGACTGGGGCATGACCCAGCCGCCGCCCTGATGGGAAAAGGCCTGGGCGTTGGCGGTCTGATGGTCGTCGGCAGCACTCGGGAAGGGCACCAGGATGGCCGGGCGGCCCGCCGCCGAAAGCTCCGCGATGGTGGAGGCGCCGGCGCGCCCGATCACCAGATGGGCGGCGGCCAAGCGCTCCGGAATATCTTCAAAGAAGGTCTCTAGCGTCGCGCTGACGCCGATGCCCTCGTAGTGGGCAGCGATCTCCTCGCGCCCCTCTCCGGGAACCTGCTGAGAAAGCTCCAGGCGTTCGCGAAGCTCGGCGGGAAGCAGAGCGAGCGCTGCGGGCACGATCTCGTTGAAAACCCGCGCGCCCTGGCTGCCGCCGACCACCAGAAGGCGGATCGGGCCGCTCTCGCCCGGCGCTTCGTAGGGCTGGGCGCCGATAGCCTGGATCGCGGGCCGGACCGGGTTTCCGATGAAGCGGGTCTTGGCCGCTTCCTTCTCGCTCAGGCCCTTTACCTTGTCGTAGGCGGTGGCGATCAGGCGCGCCTTGCCCGCCATCAGGCGGTTGGCGCGGCCTGCAACCGCGTTCTGTTCGTGCAGCAGGATCGGGCGGCGCAGTTGCGCCGCGGCCATCAGGGCGGGGATCGAGGCATAACCGCCGAAACCCACGACTACGTCCGGGCGGCGCTGCGTCATGAAGGAGATGGCCTGGGTCGTGCCCAGCAGCAGATTGATGACGCCCTTCACCTTACCGAAGAAGCCGCCCCCGGCGACCGCGCCCGCGCGGACCTGCCGGGTCTCGACCTCAGGCAGGCTCTCGCCAAAGCCGCCGCCCCGCTTGTCGGTGACCAGCGCCACGCGCCAGGAGCGCTCAAGCAGCGCCTCGGCCAGCGCGCGGGCCGGGAACATGTGGCCGCCGGTGCCGCCGGCAGCCAGGATCGCAAGACGCTGACGCCCGGCCATCATTGCTCCTCCTCCAGCGCGCCGCGCTTGCGGGTCAGCGCCAGCAGCATGCCCATGCCGAAGGCCAGAGCCAGCAGCGAGGAGCCGCCGTAGCTGATGAAGGGAAGCGTCATGCCCTTGGTCGGCATGAGGTGGAGGGTCGAGCCCATGTTGATCAGCGCCTGGAGCCCGAACTGGAACAGAAGGCCTGAGGCCGCGAGCAGCACGAAGAGGCTGTTCTCGCCCCAGAGCCGCTGCATGCCGCGCAGCACCACGATGGCGAAGAGCATGACGATGAACAGGCAGACCAGCGCCCCGAACTCCTCGCCAGCGACGGCGAAGATGAAGTCCGAATGGGAGTCCGGCAGCAGGTTCTTGACCGAGCCCTCGCCCGGCCCGGTGCCAAGCAGCCCGCCGTTGGAGAAGGCCTCCAGCGAGCGGTTCACCTGATAACGGTCGCCCGCTTCGGGATCGAGGAACCCGTCGATGCGCGCGGCCACGTGGGGCAGCAGGAAGTAGGCGCCGATCAGGCCCGCGATGGCGAAGACCGCGAGGCCGACGACCAGGAGCAGCGGCAGACCGGCCAGGAAGAACTGGCCCGCCCATACGGCTGTCACCACCACCGTCTGCCCCAGGTCCGGCTGAAGGATCAACAGCGTTGCGACCAGCAGATAGAGGCCCGTGGAAATCCAGGTGCCGGGGAAACCGTCCTCCTCCTTCGCCGCGGCGAACATCCAGGCCGCGGCCACCGCGAAGGTCGGCTTCACGAACTCGGAGGGCTGCAGGGAGAAGCCCGCCACGGAAATCCAGCGGACCGCGCCCTTGATCTCGGTGCCCAGGAAGAGCGTGGCCACCAGCATGACGATGGACCCGAGGAAACCGATCACGGCGAGGCGCCGGACCTGCTTCACGCTCAGGAGCGAGGTGCCGAAGAGAATGGCGGCGGCAAGCGGGATGAGCACCAGCTGCCGCTTGGCGAGATGGAAGCCGTCGAGTCCGATGCGCCCGCCCGCCGCCGGAGAGGCGGCCATGGTCAGGATCAGCCCGAAGGCGATGAGCAGGCCCAGCGCCAGAAGGGTCCAGCGGTCGACCGTCCACCACCAGCGGCCGAGCGTCGAGGTATCGGTGCGGGCAAAGGAACTCATCGCGCCCCTCCCGCCTGAACCGCGCCCTTGCCCAGGACGCCCTGGACCGCCGCCTTGAAGGCCTCGCCGCGCGCCTCGAAGTTGGCGAACTGGTCGAAGGAAGCCGCAGCGGGTGAGAGCAGGATTACGGGAGCGGGCCGCCGCTCCGCCGCCGCCAGGGCATAAGCCTCGGCGACGGCGGAGTCGAGGCCGCCACAGGAACGGGTGGAGACCTTGCCATCCAACTGGGCGGCAAAGGCCTCACTGGACTCTCCGATCAGGAAAGCCTGTCTCACCTTGGGGTAGAAGGGCTCCAGGCCGTCGAGCCCGCCCTCCTTCGCGCGTCCCCCCAAAATCCAATAGATGTCGTCGTAGCAGGCCAGCGCCTTGGCCGCGGCGTCCGCGTTGGTGGCCTTGGAATCGTTGATGAAGCGGATGCCCTCAGCCTCCGCCACCAACTCCTGACGGTGCGCCAAGCCGGGGAAGGACCGCAGGCAGGCGGTGATCACCGCGCGGTCGACGCCGTGCGCCTTGCAGGCCGCATAGGCCGCAGCCGCGTTCTGCCAGTTGTGCGCGCCCGGCAGGCTGGCGATTTCCTTCAAGTCGATCGCGGCGATGGCCTCGCCTTCCTGATCGTCGAAGAGGACGCCGTCGATGACATAGATGCCGCCCGGGACCGGCGCCCCAGCCGAGGAGATGGGAATCACGATCTGGTCACCGGCCGCCGCCAGCTCTTCATGAATCTTGCGGCAATGCGGATCGTCCAGGCCGATGATGGCGGCGCGCGGCTTGGTCTGGCGGTGGAAGATCTGGCGCTTGGCTGCGATGTAGCCGTCCAGGCCGCCGTGACGCTCCAGATGGTCCGGCGAAATGTTCAGCAGCACGGCGGTGTCGAAGGTGATCGAGAAGATGCGCTCCAACTGGTAGCTGGAGAGCTCCAGCACGTAGGTGCCGCCCTCGTAGAGCGCGTCCAGCGCCAAGGCGGGCGTGCCGAGATTGCCGCCGATCTGCACGTTGGCGCCGCCCAGCTGCAGGATGTGGCCGATCAGCGCGGTGGTGGTCGACTTGCCGTTGGTGCCGGTGACGCCCAGGTAGCGCGCCTCGCGCATGGCCCGGGCGAGCAGCTCGACGTCGCAGACGATCTCGACGCCGGCCTCGCGGGCCGCCGCCGCCACCGGATGCGGCTGCGGGTGCAGATGCGGGATGCCGGGCGAGAGCACCAGCGTCGGGATCTCCGGCCAGTTGACCGTGGAAAGGTCGGTCAGGGGGATCTCCGCCTCGCGCGCCCTTGCGCGCGTGTCCTCGTTATCGTCCCAGGCGAGAACCTCGGCGCCCGAGGCCATGAGCGAACGCGCCGTGGCGATGCCTGACTTGCCCAAGCCCATCACCGCCACCGGCAGACCGTTCATGTAGAAAAGATCGATCATGCCCCCCTCACCGCAGCTTCAAGGTGGAGAGGCCGATGAGGGCCAGCACGGAGGCGATGATCCAGAAGCGGATCACGATGGTGGGCTCGGCCCAGCCCTTCTTTTCGAAG
>JARRJC010000079.1 GCA_037379885.1 Limibacillus sp. | reverse complement strand
CACCTCGACGAGAACAACCGCGTCGCCGAGGCTCAGCAGATCGTCCAGAACTTCGAGGAACTTCGCGCAGACGGGCCGGAAACAGTGGTCATCAAGCAAAAGGAGATCAATTTCGATCTTCCAACTCACCTTTCCTCCTTTGCGATGATTATCGGACAACAGGGTGCAGAGGATTGGTCCGCAGGCGTGGGCACCGGCCCCTACGTGATGGAGGACTTCCAGCCAGGCGTGCAGTACCTAGGACGCAAGTTCACCAATTTCTACCGCGAGGATCAGGGCCATTTTGACGAGGTGGAACTGCTCAACATCGCCGATCCGAACGCCAGGATGTCCGGGCTCCTGTCCAATACCCTGGACGCCATCGGCTCGCCGGAGACAAAAACGGCGGCGAGGCTGGCGCGCGCGCCCGGGTTCGAGTTGGTCCAGGTCTCAGCAACGCAACACTACACATGCGACATGCGCGCCGACACCGACCCCTTCACCAACAAGCAACTGCGGCTGGCCGTGAAGTGGGGCGTCAACCGGCAGGAGATCGTCGACAAGGTGCTAAGCGGCTACGGGACTATCGGTAACGATCTGCCGATCAGCCGGGGACAGCAGTTCTACAACGACCAACTGGAGCAGCGTGAGTTCGATCCCGACAAGGCGCGCTACCACCTCAAGCAGGCCGGCTACGAAAGCGTCGATCTGGCGCTCTCGACCAGCGACGGCGCGTTCGGCGGTGCGGTCGACGCGGCCGTTCTCATGCAGGCGAGCATGGGCAGGGCGGGCATCAATGTGGAGGTGGACCGTCGGCCGGCGGACGGCTATTGGTCCGATGTATGGCTCAAGGCCCCCTGGTGCATGGTCTATTGGAACGGCCGGCCCACCGTCGATTGGATGCTGAGTTCCACCTACACGTCGGACTCCGACTGGAACTCCAGCTACTTCAAGAACGAGACGTTCGATAACCTGCTTGTGGCCGCCCGCGCCGAACCTGACGAAGCCAAGCGGCGCGATATGTACCATGAGGCGCAACGCCTGTTCTACGAAGAGAGCGGGACGGTCGTTTTCGCCTTCGCGAACATCCTGATCGGTCACTCTCAGAAACTGGGTCATGGACCGGTCGGCGTAAGCCGCCGGATGGACGACAGTCGACTGCCGCGCCGCTGGTGGTTCGCCTGACACTGGCTGCGGGCGCACTCAATAGGGGCGCCCGCTGGCTCTCTTCATCGCCGCATCCGTGGGCGTACCGATGACCGACCTGTCCGCCGTTGCCACGCCTGTAAAGACCATCGAGCACCTTTGGATTCCCATGTCCGACGGCGTGCGTTTGGCCGCCCGAATCTGGATGCCGCCGGATATCGGGGCCGAGGGCGTTCCCGCGATCTTCGAGTACATTCCCTACCGTAAGGGCGACATGGTGCGCGCCCGGGACGAGCGGAATCATCCCTGGCTCGCGCGGCACGGCTATGCCTCTTTGCGCGTGGATATCCGCGGCTCCGGCGACAGCGACGGCGTTATGTCCGATATGTACGCCGAGGAGGAGCTACGCGACGCCCGGGAGGTCATCGAATGGATAGGCCGACAAGAATGGTGCAATGGGCGGGTCGGAATGTTTGGCACCTCCTGGGGCGGAACCGCGAGCTTGCAGGCAAGCCTCGACGCCCCTCCGGCGCTGAAGGCGGTCATCGCGGTCTGTGCGACTCATGACCGCTACGAAGACGACATTCACCATAAAGGCGGATGCCTTCTAAACGACAGCCTCGAGTGGGGGGCTACACTGCCGGCAATCCTAGCCCTCCCGCCCTCTCCAGAAAGCGGAGACGACTGGTTTCAGCGCTGGGAAAGAAGACTTGAGAACCTGCCGTTTCCGATAGAGACGTGGGTTCGCGAAGAAGCCCGGGGAAGCTATTGGCGCCGGGGCTCGGTCAAGCACGAGGTGGGTCGTATCAACTGTCCCGTGTTGGCCATCGGGGGCTGGTCGGACCGCTATTCAAACTCTGTCATGTCGCTCGTAGACGCTTGCCCAGAGAAGGTTTGGGGAATCGTCGGCCCTTGGGGGCATCACTATCCGGATCAGGGGCAACCTGGACCCGCGATCGGCTTTCAGGAGGTGGCGCTGGACTGGTGGGATCACTGGCTAAAAAGCGATTCGCCCAGCGAGCCCCGCTGGCCAAAGCTCCGTGTCTGGCTGCGGGAGTTCGATCCTCCTCAGGACTCTTTGGCCCAGAGGAACGGCGCCTGGATCGAGAGCGGTCCTCCGAAGGGCGAGATAGAGATCAGGCCCCTGTTCCTCGCCGATGCAGGTCGGTTGAGCGACGACACGCCGAAGGCTGCTCAAAGCTGGCGGATTCCCGGGAACCTGCTGCATGGCTTAGCGTCAGGAGACACTGGCTACTTCGGGCGCCACGGCGGGCTGCCGCTGGACCAACGGGAGGACGACGCTCGAGCCATCTGTTTTGAGACCCCTCCGCTGGAGGAAGACCTCGTCATCTATGGCAGCGTCGAGGTCGAACTGTCGCTGTCGGCATCACTCCCAAGAAGCCAATTCTGCTTGCGCCTGAACGACGTATCCCCGGCTGGCACTTCGGCCCGGGTAGGGCTTTCGATGCTCAACCTCGCGCTCGACGAGGTGTTCGATGAGCCCCGCGAGCCATGGTCCTGCGAGCGGCGCCGTGTTGTTCTTCGCTTCCATACGAAGGCCTACCGTTTCAAGGCTGGTCATCGCATCCGGCTGGCGATAGGCGCTTCCTATTGGCCGTTGGTTTGGACACCTCCAGAGTATGGGGCGCTCCAGATCCACGATGGAGTCGTCAATCTGCCGGTGATGAGAAACGAGCCAAAACCTTTGAGTGAATTCCTCCCACCTCCCCTGGATCAGTCATCTTCGCCGGGGCTCAACAACTCTGGCGCCGCTGCGTTGAAGCGGTCACGCTCAGAAACACCGAACGGAGAGGTCACGGTTGAGTGGCACCAACCTCTCACCACGGCCCATCATCACGACATCCGCCTGTCGATTTCTCACGAAACACGTTCAACGCAGAAGATCCGAGAGGGCGTACCAACATCTGCGGAGAGCATCTTCTTTCACCGCTTGATACTGCACCGCAAAGAAGGCATCGCTGAGGTTCGGTCTTGGCTCCGAACTACCTGCTCCGATGACGAATTTCTACTTGATGGTCTCATTGAGGTGGAATGGCGTGGGGAAGCAATACTCGAGCAGCGCAAGGTCAGCCGTATCGAAAGGCGGCTTTCGTAGTCAATCCTTCGTTCTAATCCAACGCTGGGCGCCTTCAGTGTTTCGGGACGATGCTTGGTCAGTTCGTCCGCTCTTGGCTAGAAGCGGACAAGATCCTCATCCACTCGAGATAAGCGGTAAGGCCGCTTTAGTTCCCGATCCTTGCAGGGACGGCGTTCGTTTGGTCCCCAGTGCCTAGGTGTGTCATCATTCTGAAAATAAAGAATCTGATAAACACCTAGACCATGAGCGTGGGATTGATGGCTCGGTTCTGTTTCCGGGACGTTTATCATGGCCAGACTAAGCGTTATTCCCCTGCTCTTTAGCCTTCTTCCAGCAGCATTCTGGGTAACTCCTATTTTAGCGGCGGGCCCATTGATGAAACCCGCCGGAGCGGGTGACGTTGCCGCGCTCAAGACGCTGCTCGAAGAGGGCGCCGACCCCAATCCAGATGGGAGCTTTTCGCCTTTATTCTTTGCTGCTCGGGGAGGTCACATCGATGCCGTGACGCTGCTCCTCGATCACGGCGCTGATCCTAACGGTCTCACCCGGAATGGAGGAGCGCTCCATATCGCAGCAAGGCATGGAGACGTCGAGATCGTGCGTCTGCTTCTAGAGCGAGGCGCCGATCCTAATCTCGTAGGCGCGGAGCAGAACAAAACCCCGCTCCACGACGCTGCCTACAATGGCTCTATGGAGATCGTTCAGCTACTTCTGGATTACGGCGCCGACGTAACAGCTCGTACCGATTTCCGCGGCCATGCAATGGCTAACCACTTTGCGGCTTTAAAGGGGCATCTGGAGGTGGCCGAGTTCTTGAAAGAGAAAGGGGCGAACCCGTGGCCTGTTGAACCGATCCAACCCGGTGAACTCAAAAAAGCCGATTTGAAACTCGGAGAATCGCGTGCCCGGAAATGCACCCCATGTCACACCTTCATCCCCAACAAGGGGGGTAGGCGGGGACCGTCGCTCTGGAATGTAGTGGGGCGACCCAAGGCGACGATAAGCAATTTCACATTTTCACCTGCAATGAAGGCCCAGACCGGCACCTGGACGTTTGAGGAACTCAACCGTTATATCTCTGACGTCTTCGGGCGGGTTCCCGGCACGGTTAACAAGTACTTTGGGGTAGAGAGAGACCGTGAGAAGCGCATTGCTCTGATCGCTTATCTTAGGACCCAGGCCGACGACCCTGTACCGCTGCCTGACGAATAGAGCGAGGACTCCAATGTCCGCTTCTGGCTAATAGCGGACATACAAAATCGATCAGGGGCTCTACGCCTTGGTGACCTTTTTGAAGGGTTCTTCTCGAGGCTGATCTTTGACGACTACATCCTTAGGGATAACGACCGGTGAGACGGCCCAGATAAGCCTGCACGGCCGACTCTGGCGGTTCCGGGCGTGATGCGGGATGCGGGCATCGAAGCTGTAGCTGTCACCTTCGCGCAAAGTCATGACCTCGTCGCCTATCTGCATCTCCAACTCACCTTCAATCACGATCCCATGCTCCTCTCCCTCATGCCGTTGGAGAGGATCATCCGGCTTTTCCGAATAGGGAGCGTAGACCGCCATCCCCATGTAGAAGTCACCCCCGATCGAACTTGAGAGCAGCATGTCGGTGTAGCCCAGCTCCTGAACATCCTGACCATAGAGAGAGTTCAGGCTTCGCCGATTCTGCGCCCTGACCACGTAGGCCTGCTCCATGGGCCCAGCGCCGGACCGCCGGGCGAAGAACCAATCCGGGGTCACGGATAGAGCGGCGGAGATGTCTCCCAAGACTTCCATCGAGGGCTGAGATGCGGCGCGTTCAATCGCACTAAGGTGGCTGAGGGAAACGCCGCTGGCTTTGCTCAAGTCCTTCAAGGTCATCTGCCGAGCTTTGCGTAGCTGGCGCAACTCCGAACCCAAGGACAAGAGGTTCCTAGCCATGGCTTGAACCTTTTCCTTCTTCATTCCTACCGTCCCTCCGTTCCTCGGCACCCTGCTGGGATCATTAATAATCTGATGGAATCATGCACCTGAAATCGCAATGAGAAAAGAATTTTATTGTCAAATTCTGTTCTTAGAGGAATGATCTCCTCCTGATCTGCTTCACAGGGAAGGACTTCAAGATGGAAGACCGCAAAAAATTCCAGTTAAAGAATTGGATAGCCTCTGGCATTTCCCGCCGAGATTTCATGCAGGCCACGGCGACTGTGGGCCTGTCGGCCGCCGTCGCGGGGTCGTTGTGGCGAGAGGCTGAGGCAGCCACGCCCAAGAAAGGCGGTTCCCTTCGCGCCGCCTCCGATGGCGGAGCGACCTCCGACACACTGAACCCGCTGGAGATGAATGGGGCGGATCATCCGACCCTTTCCATCCTGTCCAGCTTCGACACGCTGACCGAGATCGACGAGAACGGCGCTCCCCAACCGAGCCTGGCGGAAAGCTGGGAAGGGCAGGCGGACGGCAACTGGGTCTTCAAGCTTCGCAAGGGCGTGGAGTTCCATAACGGCAAGACGCTGACGGCGGAGGACGTCGTATGGTCCTTGAAGCAACACCTCGACGAGAACAACCGCGTCGCCGAGGCTCAGCAGATCGTCCAGAACTTCGAGGAGCTTCGCGCCGACGGGCCGGAAACCGTGGTCATTAAGCAAAAGGAGATCAATTTCGATCTTCCGACTCACCTTTCCTCCTTTGCGATGATCATCGGACAAGAGGGTGCGGAGGATTGGTCCGCGGGCGTGGGCACCGGCCCCTACGTGATGGAGGATTTCCAGCCGGGCGTTCAATACTTGGGGCGCAAGTTCGCCAATTTCTACCGCGACGATCAGGGTCACTTCGACGAGGTGGAACTGCTCAACATCGCCGACCCAAACGCCAGGATGTCCGGGCTCCTGTCCAACACCCTGGACGCCATCGGCTCGCCCGAAACGAAGACGGCCGGGAGGCTGGCGCAAGCGCCCGGGTTCGAGTTGGTGCAGGTCTCCGCGACGCAGCACTTCACCTGCGACATGCGCGCCGACACCGACCCCTTCACCAA
>JARRJC010000078.1 GCA_037379885.1 Limibacillus sp. | reverse complement strand
CGCTCTCGAAATGGCGGCGGCGGGTAGCGGCCTCGCGGTCCTGCCCAGCTCCCTCTCGGCGCTGCTCTGCGAGCGGGGACTTCTGCGCAGGCCCTTCGCAGAGACGGCCTCCTGCCCCTGGAGCTACTACCTGCGGGACAGGACCCCGGCCCCGCGGAGCGCAGTGTCGAGCCTGAAGGCCTGGATACTGGAGAAGGCGGAAGTCAGGTCTGCGTGAGTCTGGGATACCGACCCTCAGAAAAAAGCGAAGACGCGGCTTTCGATGGACTCGCGGGGCTTGGCGTCCGCCGGGGCATGCGGGTTGTCGAAGGCGGTATGGATGGCAAAGCGCGCGCGCCCATCCTTGGCGCTGTCATAGGTTTTCAACAGCAGCGCCTCCTCCGGCGTCATGGAGGGAAAAGCGAGCCAGCGCTGTCCGGGGTTGTAGTGGGCCAGCATCAACTCGCCGATCCGGTCCTTGGCGATTCGCGGCGTTGGGATCAAATCCTCGTCTCTCGCGGACTCGGCGCTACAGAGGGCCAGCAGCGAGGTTTCCGCTGGGTGGCGGATCGCCCGCCAGACATTGACGATGGCGAAACGCCGCGCCAGCAGGTCTTCGGCCTCCTCGCCCATGATGTCGCGCACGCGCTGGGGTCCTGACTTGTCGGTGTAGTCGTTGTGCACCACGGCGGAAGGCTCGCGCGTCCCATGCTGACCGCGCGTCCGGCTGGAAGCGGCGCGGCGGGTGTGGTCGAAGCAGTGGGTGCGCGCAGCACCGGTCGTTTCAACTTCGCGGCTGTAGAGCTTCTCCACGGCCTCTGCGTCGTAGAAGTCGGCGACGGCGCTTTGGTGGCGCAGGAGACGGAAGCCCTCCCGGTCCAGCGAGAGTCCCTCGGCGGCGCGCCCCTCTGCGGTGCGCCCCTCTGCCGCGCGTCCGTCGGCGATCCGGACGGCGTGCTCGGCGTAGTCGCCTTCCAGGTCGAGCTGCGCGTCGGCACCGCCCTGAGAGGCGCGGTAGACCGGCGGAGTGTCGCTGGGCGCGAGGAACTTCAGCGTGGCGGTGAAGCCGGGGGACTCCGTCATTTGCCGCTCCTCAATCCCGCTTCAGGATGCGGTCGACGCTGAGCGGGCCGGCCCCGGCGGCGGCGAGGTAGAGGAAGACGAAGCAGTAGAGCGCCGCCAGCTCGCCGCCGTTCAGAATCGGGAAGAAGTCCCGTCCTGCGTGGGCGTAGAAATAGGCGACCGCCAACATGCCGGAGACGATGAAGGAGACGGGGCGGGTAAAGAGCCCGGCGACGATCAGCAGGCCGCCCACCAGCTCAATCAGGCCCGCGGCGCCGCTCATGCTGGCGGGGGAAGCGCCGCTCATCTGGGTTTCGGGAAAGCTCAGGTACTTCGTGGTGCCATGCTGTAGCAAAAGCAGCCCGGACATGATGCGTAGCGCACTCAAGAGGAAGGGGCTGTAGGGCTTCAAGAACTTCATTCTGTTTCTCCGGCGAGCTGTCGTGAAAGCGCGCCTACACTAGAAAGCGTCCGAGAGCGGGGTCAAGGCGACGCGGTCCTTGGCGGCCAGCAGGGGCGATCACGAGTTGGAGAGCGCTGCCGTCAAGGCGGCGGCTTACTGCTTTCGCCGTTCGCATTCCTTCTTCTGATCACCATATGAGTCATCATCCGGCGGATTGCCAGCGCCTCCAGCCTCGCGATCCGGACCCGGCCACGACACAAGCTTGCGAGCCCTTGAAATCTGCCGGATGCCCGAACCCATCAAAAATGTTATTTTCCCTTTGAGGAGTGCCGCTGCGCCCCGGAGCCTGTTTCGGGTCTGGCGCCATCAGTCGGCGGAGCGACCCGCATGAGCAACCTATCGTCAGAGTTACTGCCGTTCAGCGGCGCGCTGCGTTCCCGCCTTGTGTTCCTAAGGAACTTTCTTCGCGATCCGCGTCATGTGGGCTCGCTGGTTCCCTCGCAGCGGTTTCTCGGCGCCGTGATGCGCGAAATGGTGGAAGAGGTGGCGCCCGGCCCCTTGAGCGTGGCCATCCTCGGCATCGGCACCGGCGCGGTGGGGCGCGCCTTTCGGGGGCAGGCGATCTACGGTTTCGACCGCAGTCCGGAGCTCCTATCCCTGGCGCAGCACGCGCTGCCCGAGGCTGAACTCCGCGAGGCTGACGTCTGCGGGCCCGATTTCTCCTTGGATGCGCTGCCCGGCGACCGGCCGATCGCGGTGGTGTCCTGCATCCCCGTCGTGAACCTCTCGCCCCTCGAGCGCAGGCTCTTCGCAGCGCAGGCGGAGCGTCTGCTGGGCGACCCCCGCGTCCGTTGCTTCCTGCAGTACAGCTACTTGCCCCGCACGCCGCTCAAGATCGGCGGCGCCGAGCACCGCGTCCGCTGGGTCTTGCGCAACCTGCCGCCCGCCGGCGTGCACCTTTGGCGGTCGCCGGATCGGCCGAGCGATGGATTAACTTAACGCTCTTCCCGTTTCCAGGGTCCAGACCACGAGGCGCTTGATCACCTTGTTGAGCGATTCGTCGAGCGCCAGCACCACGGCCTCCAGCGAATTGGCGGTGGCTTCCGTTTTTGCGAAGAAGGACTCACCTTCCAGAATCCGGCGCGAAACGCCGTCTACCAGCTTGGCGTTGATCCGCACGTGGGCGACCGGCAGCGGTCCTTCGAAGTACTCGACCTGGAACTCCCGCAACTCTGACTTCAGCAGGAACTCGGCGCGCAGGCCAAGAGACTGGCTGCCGACGGCCTGGAAGAAACCGGAGTTCTCGAAGGACTCCGTCACCAGCCCCTGGACCATGCGTGGCGCCCGGTCGGTCCAGGCGGCCTGCGCGTAGTACTCCAGGCCGACGGGCGAACGCATCAGGGCGATGCGCGGCACGTCCAGGCCCGCCGAGGACTCGGGCCTGTCGATCAGGAGCGCCCAATCGACAGGCTCCAGATTATCAGGAAAGGTCGACTGCGGCGTCAGGCGGTACAGCTTGGGCGGCGGGCCGGGCTGCGGCAGAAGGCCGGCACAGCCGCCCAGTAGCGCCAGGCCGCCCAGGCCCGCGAGGCCCGCCAAGAAGGGACGGCGTCCCAGCGCCGGGCTCTTATTGCTGTTCGGGCGGTTCATATCCTTGGCTTCCACTTCCGAAGATGAAGGACCCAGGGTCGCGCTCGACCTGCAGCAGCAGGCGGTTCACGTTGTTCACCAGTTCGCGCGCCTGATTGAAGAAGGTGGTGATCTCAAAGAGGCCCTGATTGGAGAACTCGGCCAGCGGCTCGCGGTTCTCGGCCACGAAGCCTTCCAGCGACACGGCCAGCTTCTCGAAGTTCTCCGCCGAATTGCGGATCGCCGTCAGCGTGGCCGCAACGTCGTCATCCGCCTGATCCACCGTTTCGTTCAGCGTTTCGGCGGTGGACCGCAGGGCCCCCAGCGTGGCGTCGGCCTGCTCGGCGAGGCGGCGCGAGTCCGTCGCCAGGCCGTCGGCCAGCGCCGTGATGCTCTCCGCCGTCTGGCCGAAGCGCTCCAGGGTTTCCCCGGATTGCTCGGCCAGGCCGGGCAGCATCTTGGCTGTCTCATCGAGGTTGCCCGCCAGACTGGTCACACTGTCGGCGGTGGTGCCCGCCTTCTCCAGGGTCTCATCCGTGCGGTCGATCACGCCCGGCAATTTGTTCGCGCTCTCGTTCAAGGAGTTCGTGAGCTCGGAGACCCCGTCGGCGGTGCGGCCCACCTTCTCCAGAGTCTCGTTCGATTGGCGCACGATGCCGGGAAGCTCAACTGCAGTGGCCTCGAAGCTGCCCGCCAAAGCGGTCATGGAGTCGGCAGACTGTCCGATCTTGTCGATGGTCTGGCCGGTGCGGTCGACCAGGCCGGGGATCTCGCTGGTCGCGCTGTCAAGGTTGCGCAGCAGGCGCGTCAGCGTTTCCAAGGCGATGGCGACCTGCTCGCGGTTCTCTTCCTTCAGCAGGTCGTTGGCTCTTTGCAGCACGATGTTGGCTTCGCTGAGGACGCTGGGCGCGCTTTCCAGCAACTCCTGAAGGCCGGAGGACTGGGCGACGATAACCGCGCGTTCCCGGCCCGGCGGGGGCTCCAGGGGCGGCGCTTCCTCGGTGCCGCCGCTCAAGAGGATGTAGGCGCCGCCCGCCAAGCCTTGAATGGCGAGCGTGGCGGTCGTGTTGCTGCGCACCGGCGTGTCGGCGTTGATCTGCACCGTGACCAGGATGCGCTCCAGATTTTCAGGGTCGATGGTGATCTCCTCAACCGTGCCGACGTTGATGCCCCGGTAGCTGACCGTGGCGCCGTCGCGCAGCCCTGCGACGCTGCCGGTAAAGGCGATGTCGTAGCGGTCGAAGCGCTGATCCACGCGCAGGTCGGTCAGCCAGCCGACGAAGATCACGCTGCCCAGGAAAAGCGCGATCACGAAAAGGCCGACCAGCAGGTAGTTGGCGCGCGTCTCCATGCTCTACAGCCCCGCCTCCCCTTCGCCGCGCAGCTCCGCCGTCTCGAAAGCGGCCCGGGCGCGCGGCCCGTTGAAATATTCCTGGATCCAGGGATGCGGATCCCGCCGAAGCTCTTCCATCGTGCCGATCTTAACACGCTTGTCGACCAGCACGGCAATGCGGTCGGCGATCGCGGCGAGGGAATCCAGGTCGTGCGTCACCATCACCACCGTCAGGCCCAGCGCGCGCTGAAGGCTGCGGATCAGCTTGTCGAAGTTGTGCGCGCCGATGGGGTCCAATCCCGCGGTCGGTTCGTCGAGCAAGAGTATCTCCGGGTCCAGGGCGAGCGCGCGGGCCAGCCCGGCGCGTTTGCGCATGCCGCCGGAGAGTTCGGAGGGGTATTTGTCCGCCGCGTCCGGATTCAGGCCGGCCATGCCGATCTTCAGCAGCGCCACCTCCCGGCGCAGGCTCGCCGGCAGCCTCAGGTGCTCGCGCAGCGGCACCTCGATGTTCTCGGCCACGGTCAGGGAGGAGAAGAGCGCGCCGTCCTGGAACAGCATGCCCCAGCGGCGTTTGAAGGCATGGCGCTCGCGCGGGTTCATCTCGATGGGCCGCTCGCCCAGGATCTCGATCTGGCCCCGGTAGGGGGTCATGAGACCGACGATGTTCCGCAAGAGCACGGATTTACCCGTGCCCGACCCGCCGACCAGGGCCAGTATCTCGGCGCGGCGGACGCGCAGGTCGAGGTGCTTGTGAATGGAGGTGGCGCCAAAGCGGGTCTCCAGCCCGGTCACCTCTATCGCCAAATCCTTGTCCATCCCCCAGCCCCTCACACACCGATGATGGAGTAGAAGATCGAGAAGAAGGCGTCGAGGACGATCACCAGGAACACGGCCTCGACCACCGCCTTGGTGGTCTGCCGCCCGACGGAAGCGGCGCTGCGGCCCACCTTCATGCCCTCGAAACAGCCGACCAGCGAGATGATGAAGGCGAAGATGGGCGCCTTGGAGAGACCGACCCAGAAGTGGTCGATCGCAACGGCGGCCTGGAACTGCTTCATGAACTGCTCCGGCGTGATGTCCAGCGCGTAGATGCACATGAAAGCGCCGCCCAGTACCCCCAGGACGTCGGCGTAGAAGGTGAGAAGCGGTAAGACCAGCACCAGCGCGATCACGCGCGGCAGGACCAGCACCTGGACCGGGTCCAGACCGATGGTCTCCAGCGCGTCGATTTCCTCGTTCACCTGCATGGTGCCGATCTGCGCGGTGAAGGCGGAACCCGACCGCCCGGCCACGATGATGGCGGTAATCAGGATGCCCATTTCGCGCAATACGCCGAGACCCACGAGATTGACCGTGAAGATCTCCGCGCCGAAGGTCGCGAGTTGGTCCGCACCCTGATAGGCGAGCACGACGCCGATCAGAAAGGCGAGCAGCCCGACGATGGGCAGAGCGTTCAGGCCGGTCTGCTGCATGTGGTTCACGATGGCGGTGAAGGGCAGCCGCCTGGGATTGCCGAGGGCGCGGCCCAGCGTCACGATGGTCATGCCGAGGAAGTTTAGAAGATCGCGCGCCTCAAGCCCGATCGCCACCGTGGCCACGCCGATGCGCTCGACGAACTCCCGGATAATTTCCCGCTTCGGGCCGGGCGCGGTTTCCAACGCTGCGAGATCCGCCACCTGGGCCAAGAGGTCCTTCTGCTCCTCGCGCAGGCCGGTCACCTCCACCTCGGCCCCGGCGTCCCGCCAGGCGCCAATGCGGCGGTAGAGCTGCCAGGCGGCTGCGGTGTCGATCCTCGCCACGCGTTCGAGAGAGACTTCGAGGCGGGTCAAACCCTTGAGGTCCAGGCGGTCGAAGACCGGAAGAAGCTCCGGCAAGGCAGGCAGCCTCCAGTCGCCCGAACAGACCAGCCGTCCGGCCGCTCCATCCCGCAACAACTGAATATCCGCCTGTTCCGCTGCGGCCTCGGCCATGGGCTCCCCTGCCTACCGGACTCTCCAGGGTTCAGGGTGACGCCGCCGGGCAGGCAAGGCAAGCGGCAAGCCGTATCAATTCGGTGATGGAGCTTTGGGCTCTGCGGCGGCTATCTGGGCGCCGGGATTACCGGCAGCTACAGTCTTCGCAGGGGCCGTCGCCCCAGTAGGCCCAGGCCATCTCGACCTCTTCTTGATGATATTCGCGCGCCTTGGGGCCTTCGTCGGGGCCGTCGTAGAGGCCCAGCGTGTGGATCAGGCAGAAGAAACCGCGCGCCGGAATGCGCTCGCGCGACCGGCTGATGACCAGGGAAGCCAACAGCGGACGGCCCGCATCGGCGTCCTCCTGGACAAGCTCTTCCAGCAAGCGGGTCAGACGGTTGATCGACGATCAGCGCCTCGCGCACCGCTTCCTTCAGGCTTAGCTGTTCAAAGGCCTTCTGGACCATCCTTGGCACGTCCTGTCTTTTCTTTCCCACCCCTTTAGAAAGGGAGGCGGCGGGCCGATTGCAAGGGCGGATGCACGGCAGCCCTGCGGACAAGCCTGCCTTCCGACCGCTCGACAGAGGCCGGGCTTTGCGCTATCACCAGCGGCGAAAAATCACCGACAGCGAGGGAGCTTGGAGCGCCATGACCAAGACAGTGGAGCATTTCATCGATGGCAAGGCCGTCGCGGGCCAGAGCGGGCGCAGCAGCCCGGTCTTCGATCCCTCGACGGGAGAGGAGAGCGCCAGGGTCTCCCTGGCCAGCGCCGCGGAAGTCGACGCCGCCGTCAAGTCCAGCAAGGCCGCGCTGGCCGCCTGGTCGGCCACCACGCCGCTCAACCGCGCGCGCGTCCTGTTTCGCTACAAGGAACTGATCGAGAAGAACCACGACCGTCTCGCCGAGCAGATCAGCCGCGAGCACGGCAAGGTCTTCGCCGATGCGAAGGGCGAAGTGGTGCGCGGTCTCGAAGTCGTGGAGTTCGCGACTGGCATCCCGCACCTCTTGAAGGGCGAGTTCAGCGAGAACGTAGGCACCAACGTGGACAGCCATTCGGTCCGCCAGCCGCTGGGCGTCTGCGCGGGCATCACGCCGTTCAACTTTCCGGCCATGGTGCCGATGTGGATGTTCCCCGTGGCCCTGGCCTGCGGCAACACCTTCATCCTGAAGCCTTCCGAGCGTGACCCCTCGACCCCGCAGATTCTGGCCGAGCTGATGCTCGAGGCCGGCGCGCCTGCGGGCGTTCTCAACGTGGTGAACGGCGATAAGGAGGCGGTCGACGCGCTCTTGACCCATCCGGACGTTCAGGCCGTTTCTTTCGTCGGTTCGACGCCCATCGCCGAGTACGTCTACCACACCGGCACCTCGCACAATAAGCGGGTGCAGGCCCTGGGCGGCGCGAAGAACCACATGGTCGTGATGCCCGACGCCGACATGGAGCAGGCGACCGATGCGCTGATGGGCGCGGGTTACGGTTCCGCGGGCGAGCGCTGCATGGCGGTCTCCGTCGCCGTCGCGGTCGGCGAGGCGGGCGATCAGCTGATCGAGCGCCTGACGCCGCGCGTGCAGCAGCTCAAGATCGGCCCCTGGAACGACCCCGAGGCCGAGATGGGCCCGCTGGTCACCGAGCAGCACCTGGAGAAGGTGCGGGGGTACGTGGACCTGGGCGTCGAGGAGGGGGCGAAGCTTCTGGTCGATGGCCGGAACGCCAGCCTCCAGGGTTATGAGAAGGGCTACTTCCTGGGCGGCTGCCTGTTCGACGAAGTCACGCCGGACATGCGCATCTACAAGGAAGAGATCTTCGGGCCGGTGCTCTCCGTTGTGCGCGCCAATGACTACGCCGAGGCGGTGGAGATGATCAACGCACACGAGTTCGGCAACGGCACGGCGATCTTCACGCGCGACGGCGACGCCGCCCGCGATTTCTCCAGCCGCATCCAGGTCGGCATGGTCGGCGTCAACGTGCCGATCCCGGTGCCCATGGCCTTCCACTCCTTCGGCGGTTGGAAGCGCTCCCTCTTCGGCGATCATCACATGCATGGGCCTGAGGGCGTGCGCTTCTACACCAAGCTGAAGACCATCACGTCACGCTGGCCGACAGGCATCCGCAGCGGCGCCGACTTCATCATGCCGACGATGAAGTAGAGGCCGCCGAAACGCCGGCTGAAACGAGAAAGGCCCCGGCATCGCGCCCGGGGCCTTTTTCCTTGAGCGGCGCGAGCCGGTCAGAGGGTCATGAAGGCGGCGCCCAGGATGCGCCCGCTGCCGTTCTCCTGAACCAGCACGGCGCAGCCGTAGCGGCCCGCGTCCGACTCGTTTCCGGCCAGCGGGATGGAGAGGGTCTCCCCCTTCCAGGTGCCGATGGCGGAGAGTTGGCGAACCACGTGGGAATTGACCAGCTTGCGGCCGCCGTTCTCGCCCGCGCCCACCTGCGTCTCGTGCCGTTCGTCGAGAAAGGCGATCCAGACCGTGGCGCCGCCTTTGGGCGCCGGTCCGGCCGGCAGGGACACGCTGTCGCGCGAGAGGAAGACGGGCAGCTTTTCATCCGCCCGGGCCTCTTCTATAGCGCGGGAGACCTGGATGCGGCGCGATCCGACGACATCGATATGGCCGTCGATCACCATCTGCGGTGTGTAGATGAAGCGGTTGCCCAGGTGCGGGCGGTAGTTGCGCTGACGCTGGGTATAGGCCGGGTCGGCGAAGGGGTCCTGCCAGCCAATGTAGTCCCAATAGTCGACGTGGAAGGAGAGCGCGATCACGTCGGGCTGTTCGGTCAACTCGTCCAGCAGGGCGTCGGCCGGCGGGCAGGAGCTGCAGCCCTGCGAGGTGAAGAGCTCGACCACCACCGGCCCCTCTCCCGCCGCGCTTGGCCGGGAAAGCCCGGACGCGATCAGAACCGATAGGCCCGCGAAGGCGGCGATGCGCATGATCTGTTTCATGCCTTTAACCCTAGGCCCTTTCCCCCTCACCGGCGTATCACGTCCGGGTGAGAGCGGCGCGGGGACGGTCTAGCGCCTCTGCCTTGGTGCCCGTGCCGTGATCTCGAAGAGCGCGCGTGAGGTGAGCAGGGCCGCTGGCGCGCCCGTGCGTTTGCAGGCCAGTTCGCATTCCAGCAGGCGGTTGATGGCTTGGCCGAGTCTGGC
>JARRJC010000077.1 GCA_037379885.1 Limibacillus sp. | reverse complement strand
GGCCGCATTTTTTTGAAGCAGAGCGACCGTGTTGTAGACCTCTTGAACGATACCCGAAATTTCATTCCCTTCGAGAACGAAGAAACCGCAATCATAGTCATCAACAAAGAAGCAATCCTGGGGGTTTACGACGATTTGGACCAATCAACCGGCTTGCGCTTGAGAAAGGATAAATAGAAACGACAGACTCAGGAGTTAAAGCTCTGGCTGAAGTAGCTTGAAAAACCAATGCGAGCCTCTTCATCCGCTATTGGCTAATAGCGGACAGATATCTCAAGGGTAAGATTGAAGTCGGATTGCCTGAAAATCAGAGCTTAGTGTTCCTTGTCTCTCAGGGTGCACAACAGCTCTTCCAGTTTGTCGATCAGCTCCCTTTGATTCTCATCATCCAGCTTCGCCGGATCTACGCGCACAAGCGCACCTTCGCAGTCGATCCGAAGAGAGTTCTCCTTCTCCTCTTGCAGCCCGCTGACTTTGTAGGCAGTCATGGGTTTGCTGAACCCCTTTAATGTGACCTGTAACTCCTCAACGTCTTGCAGATGCCGCTTCACAAGATGATAGGTTTCGTTGTCTAGGATCATGCCACCCTTCTCCGCATGAGATTGCAGCCTGGCGGCAACATTGACCGGGTTTCCAATCGCTGTGTAGTCGAGCCGGTCATCGCTGCCAAAGTTGCCTACTGTGCAATAGCCTGTGGCAATCCCGACCCGGAGCTCGAAGCTCTCGTCTATACCCCTGTCACGCCAAGATTCGCGCATGATAGCGAGCTTATCCTGCATCGCCGACGCCATCTTCAAGCAAGCAAGCGCATCTTCTTCTGCGCCCTGTGACACCGGATCGCCAAAGAAAGCAAAAACGGCATCCCCCATGAACTTGTCCACGGTCGCGCCATGGTCCGTGGCAATTCGAGACATTTCAGTGAGGTACTGGTTCAGTAGGCTCGTGAGTTCCTCGGACTCAAGCGAATCAACAAGCGACGTGAATCCAACAATGTCAGAGAAGAAAACTGTCAGCTTCTTCCGCTGCGCGGCAACCTCAACGCTTCCGGGTGCTTCGAAGATCGAGGCATAGACTTGAGGCGAGAGGTACTTCGACAGACGAGAAGATAGTTTTTCCAACATTTCAGATTGCTGAGAAGCCTGAACCTCTCGTCTCTTCAACTCAGTAACATCAGTGTAAACAGAGGCGAGCCCGCCATTCGCCGTACGGTGCTCATTGATCTGAAACCATCGTCCGTCTGCCAAATGCTGTTCGATTGTTCCTTGTGGGTTCTTTCTCATCCGCTTGCGCATCTCGATGTACTGATCGAAATCTTTGTGGTCGTCGATCAAGGGGAACATTCCCTTCTCATACCCAGCCTTGAAAAAGTCCCAGAACAGGGCTCCGGGCTTTATCATCGCCGCCACTTCTTCGCCTGCAGCTCCCGCGAAATATCCTCTGTAGATAGAATTGAAAAGGATTACGCGATCATCCTTGTCAAACATCACGAGACCTTGGGAGATAGATTCTATGGCATCTTGAAGCTGCTTCCTCGCTGCCTCCGCACCCTCTTGCGCTTCCCGCAGTCTCTTTTCTGCGAGCTTTCGTCCAGTAATGTCCCTGATTGCACCGATCAGACGGATTGCTTCTCCATTGTCCCGGCGAAGACATCGCCCGCTATCGGCAATCCAAAGGTAGTCACCTATCGCACGGCGAATTCTATACTCGTGCATTAAACGATCGGTCTCAGCCTTCAGGTGTTTCTTGACGGCATTCTTGTATGCTTCGAAGTCATCGGGATGTATGCGGCCATTCCAATCTTCGGCCGTCAGTTCAGCCTCGCCCAAGCCAATGATCTCCACGAGCCGCGGCGATATACGAAGATTTCCTTTGCTGATGTTCCATTCGTATACACCCTCGGTCATCGCTTCAGCGATAACCGAGAAGTTTACGTTCAGAGGATTTGTAGATTCTAAGGCGTGTGCTGAATCTTCAGGTTCTTCTGCCATTCTGAACCCTCTCGAACTGGAGCTTTGAGGGCATCGTACAGCAAATTCCGCCAACCTGTCGGAAAGTGTCCGCTATTGGCTAAAAGCGGACATGCGGAATCGCTTGCAGGACTGGCACGACAGAAGGACGCTGTTCGAGTAAGAAACTGACTGAGCCCTCTCCCGATCGATTTGAGTTACACAGTCCAAGGAGGGCATTGCTATGGGCGGCGTAACGGTAATCGGCCTCGGAGCAATGGGCAGCGCTTTGGCCAAGGCCTTCGTTCATGCCCGGCACGATGTCGTAGTCTGGAACCGGACTCCGAGTCGAATGTCCCCCCTCATCAGCTTGGGGGCGTCGGGTCTTGAAAGTCTTCCCGACGCGCTGCACAGCAGCCCAGTCATAGTGGTCTGTATAGATAACTATGCGGCTACGAAGGCTCTACTCAACGATGCCGACGTCAAACAAGCCTTGATGGGCAAGACTCTGATCCAGTTGAGTACGGGAACGCCCAAAGAAGCGCGGGAGAGCGAAGTCTGGCTGAGGGATCTGGGGGTCACCTATCTCGACGGCGCCATCTTACCCTATCCGGAGGATATCGGCGCCGACGACGCCAAGATTCTCATCGCCGGGCCTGAGGGCACCTTCCAAAGGCTCACGCCATTGCTCGCTTGTCTCGCCGGCGACTTGCGGTACGTGGGGGAAAATATCGCCGCCGCCGCCGTGCTGGACATGGCCTTTCTTACCCAAGAACTCTGCGGTTACCTCGGCGCCCTGCATGGAGCGCAAGTTTGCCTATCGGAGGGGGTACCCGCGGACACCCTGGCCGCCCTTTATGCTGAGAGAGATCCCTCAGGAAAGCTGGTGTCGAAAATCGGGGCGGGCGCTTACGGCGACCCTGGCGCTACCCTTGTCGTCTGGAACGCGGCGCTGTCGAGAATTCTGGAGCAAGGACGGGAAAGAGGAATCAACATTGAGATCCCCGGGTTGATCTCGAGCCTATTCGAGCGAGCGATTGCCACAGGTCATGGCGAGAGCGACGTTGCAGCGGTGATTGAGGTGCTGCGCTCCAACGATGGCCGCTAACCTATCTTCCGAGATCACTGATGTTTGAGGGCGTACCTTCCGCTTCTGACTATTAGCGGACACCAATGTGCCGAACCTTCAGTGAAAAGCCGGACAGGATTGAGGGCTGCCAAGGCAGATGGCAGCCCCCTATACCCTGATCTACGAGGGGGTGATGTTCTGGTTCATCCGGAAAAGGTTTTCAGGGTCATACTTCTTTTTGACCTCCATGAGCTTCGAGTAGTTGTCACCGTATGCGTCCACAACGCGGTCATCTTCATCATCAGGCATAAAGTTGATGTAGACGGTACCTATGGCGAATGGGGCGGTTTTGTTGAAAAGATCCCGCGCCCAGTCGATGCAGGCCGTGTCCTCAGAAGGGTCTCTCCAGCGAGTGTGAACGTTCATAATGAAATGAGAGGCACGCTGCGGATAGGCCGTAGCGTTCGTAGGCACCCGGCTCATTGCGCCTCCTACATGTGCGATGAAGACTTCACATTCCGGCGTCGGGAGATTTTTCACCGCGGTTAGCAGCGTGTCGATTGCCTCGTCCGAGAGGTCGAGGAAATCATGACTTTTCCAATAGTTCCTCGCCCCTGGCTCGAGCAGGGGGTCAAAGGCCGCCTGCCAACCCACAAAGGGGTGCGGGCCGACAACATCCGCGATTGGGGCCCCCAAGGACCTTATGGTCGACACTGCCTTTTCCCCTTCGGCCATGTCACCGCAGTAGCAGAGCGCGAAGACGAGAACTTCCTTACCGTGCCACTCCTCCGGCAGGAAGGGCAAAGGCGGCGCCTTGCGGAGGATCGACCAGATAGTGAGTTCATCCGGTGCTGCTTTGGCTGCGTCGCGGAAAGCAGGGAGAAGCGTTTTCGCGTCCTCTAGTGGATGGACGATGAGGCCCGATAGCACTTCAGGCCCGACGGGGTGTAACTGAAACTCAAAGCCCGTCACAATGCCGAAGTTGCCGCCCCCTCCTCGAAGAGCCCAGAAGAGGTCGCTGTTCTCACTCTCACTGGCCCGCAGAATTTCTCCCTTCGCCGTGACCACTTCGGCGGAGATCAGATTATCGATGGACATACCGTACTTCCGGGTGATCCAGCCAAAGCCGCCTCCAAGAGTGAGCCCCGCAACACCAGTCGTGGAGTTCACACCAAGAGGGGTAGCAAGCGCATGCGCCTGGGCTTCCTTGTCCAGATCGCCCAGCAATGCACCGGGTTCCACCCAGGCCTTACGAGTCTTCGGGTCGACTCTTACAGAAGTCATGGTTGAGAGGTCGATAAGGAGCCCTTCGTCACAGACCGCCTTTCCGGAGATGTTGTGCCCTCCGGATCGCACTGCCACCTCCAAACCGCGTTCATTGGCAAGAAGAACAGCAAGCCGCACATCCGCCGCGCCAGCACATCGAACCACCAAGCCGGGGCTCCGATCTATCATGGCGTTCCATAGGGTCCGCGCCTCGTCATAACTAGGATCACCCGGCAGAGCGACCGATCCCCTTAATGCCGATTGGAGTGAATCGATGTCTTCCTGGCTCAATGAGCAGGCGCCACCGGAAATTGTTGAGATGCTTACATCAGGCATGATTGGCCTCCTTGGAAAAGATGGTGGCCTCTCAATCTGGGCGCCTAGCGGTCTTCGTGCCGCCAGGAAGCGCCATCCACGAACCATAACACTTGAGAAAGGCAGAACTGTGATGAAAATCACTCAGAAGAGCATCCTACGTTGGATGCGACTTTCTCGTCTCAAATGCTGCTTCTCGACCATTTCAGCAATATCTCATGCACACGAAACGTTTGGTTAGATGGCGGTGTTTCTTGGATCGCCCGATTATATAAGGGTGGAGTGATGGGTCGATTTGTTATGTCCGCTTCTGGCTAGAAGCGGACATTTGCTAAAGGCAAGAATATGCTTTGAGGGACTGAACTTATCTGCCGTTGTCATCGCCAGATAAGGCACGATAACAGCCGCCCCCATCATCGATTTAGCTAGAACTCAAGCTCCAGACGGAGGAGTAAGGTGCCGGAGGGGCTGTAATCGTCTTCGTTATCGAAGTTGACCCCCGGCGCGACCTCGATGATAGACCAGTCCGTGAATACCTTGCGGCGGTAGCGGAGCTTGGCGGCGACTTGGTCGACTTCATGGGTGGGCTCAGTGACGAGCAGCAGGCTCCCTTCGAGAGCCAGCGCAGAACGTTGGTCGAGTGGGATATAGAAAGCGCTAGCGGGTCCGTAGCGCAGCCCCTCTTCGTCCTCGCGCCAACGCATCTGGGCATCGTTGCGCCAGAGCACGTCTTCCCAGACGAACGTGTCGGCCCTAAGCAGCGAAATCGACTCCAGACCCCGGTTCGTGTGGGCGCGCAAACGCTCTGAGGCCAAGAGCGACCAGTCGTCGCCGAAACGCCACTGATAACGCACGCGTCCCCCCGCGAAGGCCTTGGCCTCCTCATCCTCGATCCCTACACCAACATCCGGTGTGATTAGAAGCCTTCCTCGACTTTCGAATAGGCGGAGGCTCAACTCCAAGGGATCGTCCTCGACCGCCCCCTCAAAGAGGCCACGCCGTTCGATGCCGCCCTCCTCGTCGACCGCCTCACTTGCACCCTGCACCTGCAACAATAAGGTTCGTTCTGCGCCAGGCAGGCGCAGCCGTAGCCTTGGGCTGAGCCTAAAGGCAGTGTCGTCGTCCTGGTCTAGCTGGGTGTCGAAGCGCAAGCGGAGGCTTGTGTCATTGCGCTCCTCCTCGAACTCTTCGTCAGAGAAAAAGCTGTCCAGACGGCGCGCTGCCTCACGCACCGAGTCCTGCACGACGTCATGGAGCGATTCCAGCGAGGGATATTGATCACCACCCAGGTCTTCCTGTGCTGAGCCGCTCGACGGCCAAACCTGCGCCACCATAACGAAGAGGAGGGTCGCACAAACTCCCGCCACCCCGCCTCTGCCGTTCCCTGCTGCCATCTTCATTTCGCGGCGTTCCGCTCACTGCTGAAGCCTCGTGAGGAAAGTTAAGCATCAACGGCTGAACCTTTGAAGGGTCGTTCTGGCCACCTGCCTAAGCTGCTACGTGTGAGGCTTCGGAATGTCCCCTTCTGGCTAGAAGCCCGACACTCTAGAAGGCTAAATTAGCAGCTCCACATTCAAATCTATCCTTAGAAATTGTGGCTCTTCAACGCTCACAATTTAGCATCAGCAGATCTATTGATTTGGGGTTCTAACG
>JARRJC010000076.1 GCA_037379885.1 Limibacillus sp. | reverse complement strand
TCTTCAAGCGGGTCGGTGTCATCTCGCCTCCAAACTTGGCTATTGTTGTTGTGGGATATATAACTTTCCTTGTCGTAAAATTAACCATTTTAATTGTAAATATTTTCATCACGGAATGTTGTAGGAACGAGACTATGAACAAGATTCAAGATGTCGTGCGTCAGAGGCGCACTGAAATCGGCCTGTCGCAGCCGCAACTGGCGCGCCGGATCGGTGTTTCCGCGCAAGCCATCCAACAGTTGGAGGCCGGAGACGTCCGGCGGCCACGCTATCTCGTCGAACTGGCGAATGCGCTCGGTCTGGATCCTCTTGCGCTGCATGAGGGCCGCACAGTGGTCGTGGGGCCGGGGGCCAAGCCTCTGCCCTCCCCCGCCATGTCCTCCGGCCGCAACGCAGCAGCCTCACAGGGCGCCGGCGGCGACACGGTCATGGGGGCCAGCGAACCGCCCCGTCCGAACGCGGCATTCGGGCGCAATGCTCCGATGGGCGCGCGCGACCTTCCGGTCTATGCGAGCGCGCAAGGCGGGCCGGACGGTATGTTGGTGGACTACGACCCCATCGAGTGGATCGAGCGGCCGACACCGCTCGCCGGCGTTCCCAACGCCTTTGCGATGTACGTGGTGAACGATTCCATGGAACCCCGGTTTCGGCAGGGCGATCTTCTGCTGATTCATCCTCAGCGCCCGGTGCGCAAGGGCTCCGACGTGCTTTTGATCACGCGGGCGGAGGATGCGACGGAGCATGAGGCCTTCATCAAGGAACTGGTGTCGCTCGACACCGACAAGGTGAAGCTGCGTCAGTTGAACCCGGAGAAAACCTTCTCCATCCCCCGCGACAAGGTCAGCGGGCTCAATCTCGTTGTCGGGGTCTATTACGGGCATTAAAGCCTTTTGCCGGGGCGTGAACGGGGCTTGAACGCAAGGCGGAAATCGGCACACTGACCGCCAGATTAACGGCCAACCCCAATCAGCGAGCGCCCCGACATGTCCCGTATCGTCTACGTCAACGGTGAGTTCCTTCCAGAGGAAGAGGCTAAGATCTCCGTCTTCGACCGGGGCTTCCTCTTTGCCGATGGCGTTTATGAAGTCAGCACCGTTATCCGTGGCAAGTTGGTCGAGAACGAGGGGCACCTGAAGCGCTTGGGACGCTCCCTGGCTGAGCTCAAGATGGCGCCGCCCTGCAGCGATGCGGAGATTGAGACGGTGCAGAAAGAGGTTGTCGCGCGCAACCAGCTCGACGAGGGGATGATCTACCTGCAGGTCACGCGCGGCGCCGCCGACCGCGACTTCGCCTTTCCGGAGGATGCCAAGTCGAGCCTGGTCATGTTCACCCAGGAGAAATCGGTCCTGGAAAGCAAGTCCGCCGAGAAAGGCATATCGGTGGTTACCCTGCCCGATATCCGTTGGAAACGACGGGACATCAAGACCGTTGGCCTTTTGGCGCAATCCCTGGCCAAGCAACAGGCGCTGGACGCCGGCGCCAACGACGCCTGGATGGTCGAGGATGGCTATGTCACCGAAGGCTCCTCAAACAACGCTTTCATCATTACCGCCGACGGGAAGCTGGTGACGCGCGACCTGAGCAACGAGATCCTTCACGGCATCACCCGTAAGGCTGTGCTGGCCCTGGCCGAGCGCGACGGCATCGAGATCGAGGAACGGGCCTTCACGCCGGAAGAAGCCTACGAGGCGGCCGAGGCTTTCTCGACCAGCGCCTCTTCCTTCGTCATGCCCGTGGTCCGGATCGATGACCGGATCATGAGCAATGGCGCGCCCGGCCCGGTCTCAAAGCGCCTTCGGGAGCTGTACATCGAGATGGCTCTAGCGGAAGTGGAAGCCCAGGCCTAAGGGAAGCCCCTCGCCGGGAATTTTCGGGCTCTGCGGGAAGTTTTTCCTTCCCAAGGCCGCCGAGGCTCATGTTAGCCTTGCGCCTCACCCAAAATCACATCGTTATCCAAAAAGGAGCGTCGTTGATGTCAACGAATGCTGAAATTTCTGCACGCCTGCTTCGCCATGCCGCCGAATTCTTTCGCCATGTGGGGGAGCAGAACCCCAACCTTCAGGAACAGCTGAGCGAAGAGGCGCGGGTTTTCGACACCGTCGCCGATGTTGTTGAGAAGGACCCGACGGGCGCCTCGCTGGACAACAGCGCCAACGAAGAAGAAAACTCGTAACGCTTGGGCGCCGGGAGGCGACTACTCGACGGACACCTTCGATAGACAGTGCGACCGTTGAGCGGCCAAGTCCGATTCTTGGATCGTCGCCCGTTCGCCCAACTCCAGCGCGTATTGCTGGAACTGTTGCTCGCTCATGCCCTGCTGCTCCGCCTCGGCGATGGCCGCCTGGGCGTAGCGCAGGGTTTTCTGAACATAATCGTCGCGCAGTTCCTCGCCCTTGGTGCGCGCCACCGAGGCGTTGAATATCGCTGAGCAAAGAACCAGCTGATCCAGCGTTTCATCGGCTAGCGCCGGCGCTGGGATCGAAAGGAGCGCTGCGGTCATTACCGACGCCGCGCCGAGGGACCTAATTTTTCTGCTGTGATGGATGGCTTTTCTCTCAATCTTTCTATTTTGCATGAGTGTTCTTGTTCCTCTTGCAATCTTCTTTGGTGTTACTCAGTGTAGTCGCTTACGAAGGCTCTTAGGCGAATGAGGAATTAAAGCCATGATGGAGACCGGCCCACAAACTTCCGGCGCGCTTGCGGTCGTCATCGGTGCGATCGGCGTCCTCCTATTGCTTGAGTTCGCCCTCCCCGGCGGATTAAGCGGTCTTCTCGACCGAATTCTGGGGAAGTGAATCCCTCTCGAAGCCGTGGCTCCTCTAGCGCCGCGCCAACCAGATGCCAAAAACGCCGAGAACAATAGCGACAATAAGCAAATTGTCGGTAACCACCCGAAAGAGGTCGTTGAACCCTCCCATTCACCAGTCTCCCTCTGGTTTTGATCCGTTGTGCAGACTAGAGGTCCTAGCCGCAAAAGTCACCCCAATGAACTCTCGCCATCCGTTATTTTCCAACAAGAGTCGGTAAGGCGCTATGGCCGTGCGCGCCGGGCACGACCTATCGCTGCGCATGCCTGATGTATTTGAAGGGAAAAATTTACCGGGCATTAAGCAAGTTTCCGATAGGGTGAATCCTACAAAACTATCTATAAACTGTTTCCGTGGGATTGAGTCATGTCGCGCAACATCTTTCTTGAAGCGTTCGTCTTCTCCGCCTTAGCGGTGGGCATAGGCGCCTACTTCTTCGGCGGAGACATGATGGCGCTGCTCGCCACCTCCTAACACAGAAGTACCCGTGAGAGATTCATCCGTCCGGCGCCTTCTAGGCGCAGAAGGGCATAGTCCTGTGCGCGCTGGCAAAAAAGCGCTTCGGAGCAGTCAGCGCAGCGCACACGGTGACCATTCTGTGACCAGGCCGAATAATTCCTTGGAAATCCGGGAATATCCACATTTCCTTTAAATACCGGTATTCGACAAAGAACTGTGCCTCTGCTTAGCCTTGAAGGCAAAAGAGAGGCTCTAGTTCGAAGGTTGAGAGGAGATTCCCGTGACCAAGTTTGCAAGGATCATCGTCATGCCATCTGTCGCCGGCGCGTTTGTGCTGAGCGCTGGCCTTCTGTTCACCGGTCCGCTCGTGATCGGCGAAACGGCGCCGGATCAAATCTCTGCCTTCGCGGCGCCGGGCGGTAACGGCAACGGCAATGGAAATGGCGCCGAGAACGGAAATGGCGGCTCAGCCGGTCGCGGGTCCCAGGGCAACGGTCCACAAAGCAACAACGGCATCAACGGTCGCAATGGCCTGGCAAAGGGTAAGGCCACCGCGAACGGCCAATCCATTGGATCGTCAAACTCGAACAAGGATCTTGCAGAAGCGGCGCGGGACGCCCGTCAAGCTGTCCATGAATCCATCAAGGGATTGGCAGAAGTCCTCGGGGGCCGCCTGAACGCCCTGCACTCTGCGATCAACGGAAACACCACGAACGCGGCAAGTCACTCGGCTGCCGGCCAGGCCAGTGTCGCCTATGGCGCGGCCACCTCCGAAGAGGGCACCACGGAAGAGAACAGCGAGACGCTCGGCGTGGCGCTCGGCAACCTCTCAACAAAGAAAGAGCCGGTTGAGGATACCAGTCCGCTCGAGGAAGCGATCGCCAGCTTCACCGAAGCCCTGGCGAGCCCCTTCCAGGACGACGCCGCAGCGGAGGACGACACCATGGACGACGACACTCCGGCGTTCGATAGCAACAAAGCCGCCGCGGACTCTGTGAACGACACGATTGAGTCCAAGGACGGCAAGGTTGGCATGAGTGCCGCGAAGGGCGAAGAGAGCAATGGCGAGGATGACCTCTAACGCCTTTGGGCTGCGCAAGTTCATCTAGTCCCAGGCCCCCTGCTCTATCTCTTTGACATGGCTGCTATCTCCTGTGATGTCGATGCTGATAGACTCTTGGAGAAGTTGGCCAGGGAGAAGCCGCCATGTTCCGCTTTGGGATACCTCGCGCCATCAGTTTCTCGACCGTTTTTTGCGCCCTCGCTCTCCTGCTGGGAGCGGCCTGCAGTCAAGGCGTAGCCCCGGCTCCGCCGATCGCGAACCGCGAGGGTGGTTTGCAGCTCACCTATGAAGATGTAGCCGATCCCCTGACCGGCCTGCGGGAAACCAACGCAGGCGGCCTGGCGACCTCCGGATGGATGCGGCTGCGCCCCAGTAGTCCCCCTTCAGGTTTGAGCGCGGATCAGGAGACCGACTATTGGCTGGGCGGAACCTCGGAAGCCATGCGGCGTTGCGGCTATACCGAAGAGGTAGCGGCCCTCCGGGCGCTCGCCACCGACTCCTCCCTGTTCGCGCGTGGCGCCAACAAGGTCCAGGGCTCCAGGATGGCCAGCTGCGCTCAAGCGCTGCGATTGGCCCTCTCCATTCTCTCACATGAAAAGAACTAACCGGCTGCGAATCAAGAAGGACTGCCGCCCGCGTTTCATTCAATCGATCCAGCAGAACAACCGCCCCACAGCGTAACTTCCTTCCCATGCCTCCCCTTTTGTTCGAATAATCGTGGCCCATGGGAAAGATCTCCGCACTGTTCGCGCACAAGGTCGTGGGCGCCGCCACTACTGACAGAGGGTCGGCGGCGCAAAGGCGCGAGATGCTGTTGGCCTCGTTAGACATCGACCCAAAAGCGCCGGTCGACCCCAAGCAGATGATCCCGGACAGCGACTATTATGACCTGTGTGAACGGGTTGTCCGCGGTGACCCGGAGGGACATTCCCTTTCCCTGCGGGTCGGGGGTTCCATGCGCTGCGACGATTACGGCGCCTTCGGCCTCGCCTGGAAGTCGGCCGTGGACCTCCGCGGTTCCTTCGAGCGGGCCGTGCGCTACGCCCTGGTCCTGACCAGCGTCGCGACCTACGAGATCCTACCGGCGAGCGACCGCGGTTTGCTGGTTCTCCACCGCGAGGGAGAGCGCCGCTTGGGCTTGCGCATCTCCAATGAGCAGACCCTGGCCGCGATCATGCGGATCAGCCAGGAGGTCTGCCAGGTTCCCTTCCGGCCGGAGGCTGTTTACTTCAAGCATGACGCCCCTCACGTCGTCTCAGCGCACGAGAACTACTTCGGGTGCCCCGTAATGTTCGGCGCAGAGCACGACGCCATTGAACTGTCCGAAGCGCTCCTGCGCTCTCCGAACCGCCTCGGCGATCCGGGGATGATGGAGTTCTTCGACAGTCACCTGGAACGCGAGCTTGCCGGGCTGACGGATGACCAGGGCCTTGAGCGGCGGGTGCGCATTCAAGTCTCCCAGGCTCTCAGCGAAGGCGTCCCGAGCCTGCCAGCGGTGGCTGTCAGGCTGGGGATGAGCGCACGCACTCTGCAGCGGCGCCTCGCCGAGCGCGGCCTTGCCTACAACGATCTGGTTGAGGCCGCGCGGCGCGAGTTGGCCGAGCGGCTCCTCTCGCGGAGCCCCTACTCCCTGGCGGAGATTGCCTTTCTCACCGGCTATGCGGAGCAGAGCACCTTCTCCAGAGCTTTCAAGCGCTGGTCCGGACAAACGCCCGCCGAGTTCCGCAGGGCGAAAACGGCCCGCTAGCAAAAGCTCCATCCATCTGGCGTGGCGCGCGAGGCCAAAACACTGGCATGGGATGCCAAGACCCGCGCCGGTCGGCTTGCTATCTCCTTGATCCTATTCTCGATCAAAGGAGACCAGAAATGCAGACCAAACCCATCCTTGTCATCGGCGCCAACGGAAAAACCGGCTCCCGCGTGACCGCCCGCCTGGAAGCCATGGGCCATCCCGTGCGCCGGGGCTCGCGCGCTTCAGCAACCCCNNNNGATCGCCAGGAGACCTGGGCGCCCGCGCTCCAGGGAGCCTCGCGCGCCTATGTGACCTACTTCCCGGACCTCGCCATGCCCGGCGCGGTGGAGCGGGTCGACGCGCTTTGCCATGAGGCCAAGATCGCCGGGCTGGAGCGGCTGGTCCTGCTCTCCGGCCGAGGCGAGCAGCACGCTCAGCGCGCCGAGGAGGCGGTGCGGGGGTCGGGTGTCGATTTCACCCTTGTTCGCGCGGCCTGGTTCGCACAGAACTTCTCGGAAGGCGCGCTGCGCGAGCCGGTTCTCTCCGGTGTCTTGCCCATGCCGGGCGGCGAGGTCGCCGAGCCGATCATCGACATCGACGATATCGCCGACGTGGCCGTCGCCGCCCTGACGGAGGAGCGGCATTCAGGCGAGCTCTATGAGGTCACCGGCCCGCGCTTGATGACCTTCGCTGAGATGGCCGAGGTACTGTCGCGGGCGATCGGCCAGCCGATCCAGTATCTGCCCATCACCTTCGAGGCGTTCCATGCAAGCGTCGCGGCCACAGCAGGCGAGGCGCTAGCGGACATCATCACGGATATCGCACGCGAAACCCTGGATGGACGCAATGCCCGCGTCGCCGACGGGGTGCAGCGCGCGCTTGGGCGTCTCCCGCGGGACTTCGAGAGCTTCGCCGCGTCAGCTGCCCGCTCGGGGGCTTGGACCAGAGCCGCCTGAACTCATCCGCCGCTGCCCCTTCTGGCCCGCCGGAGGTGTTTGGCAGTAAGGTCCGCGGCGACCAATTCGGGCGCGTGGGACAGAAGGATGCCCTGCCAGCCTGTCTGATGTGGCAGCCTGGGACAGTTCGAGTAGCCGTTCTGGTGTCTTAGCTCCGACCGTCCCAGGCACGCCACCAAAGGTATCGCTGATGTCCAGTACCCCACCCACCTTGCACCTGTTCTACGGCAAGATCGCTACAGGCGGAGGATTCAATACTGTTCTGCTCGAGGAAACGGCTTCTCGGGTCTAGAGCAGGCCCTTTCCGCGCGGCGCCCCGAAAGTCGACAAGTCCCCTGGACTGGCCTAGACTGCTCACATCACCGTTGAGTGAGCGGATGACGTGATCGCTTGGATCGTTCCTTCCGCCGGGTAATGCCATGATGACCCTCTCTCGATTGCTTATCGTCGTGCTGGCGGGAACCTTGCT
>JARRJC010000075.1 GCA_037379885.1 Limibacillus sp. | reverse complement strand
CCCGGTATTCCGCTCCCGCACTCAACTGAACCGAAATGGAGAGCTTGCGCTTGGACGCCAGGCCGGAATGCGCGCGGTCCCCGTGCCAATCGAAGCCGCCGCGCCTGCGCGCCTCATAGCGGGCGATCTGCAAGCGCTCCTCGAAGCCTGAAAGCCCGAAGCCGAAGACTTCGCGGTTGGCTTGGGCCAAAAGCTGCGCCATGCGCTTTTCCACCCAAGCCCATTCCGCCGTCTCAGGCAGCCAGACAATGGCGCTGCGCCGCACGCCAGGGGCGTAGCCCGCCTTGATCTGCGCTTCCTCTGGACGGTTGAGGTCGATCAGATCGCGCAGAGCAAGGCATTCGGCCTCGTCGAACGCGCCGGGAAGGCAGGCGACAAAGGCCGGAGGCGGTGCGGACTGTTTTTCAAGAATGGGCGCCACGCTCGCTTGTCCTTTCCCAGACAAAAATGACGCGACAGCAAAATGTGGAGCGATATATGCGCCCGATCCAGGGCTAGCGCCAGTGCAATCGCATCAACGCCCAAGGCAGCGCGCGGCCCCGGTCAGCGCCGGGGTCTCGGCAGTGATCAGAAAGGAGGGAATGGCGCGCAAAAAATCCGACATGCGCCCCTTCGCCTCGAACCGCTGCCGGAAGGAGAGATCGCTGTTGAACTCCCGTAGCTTTCCCATCACGCCGCCGCCGATATAGACCCCGCCCCGCGCTCCGTAGGTAAGAGCGAGATTCCCGGCAAAGCTGGCGAAGAGCGACACGAAAAGCTCCGCGGCGTTGCGGCAGAGCAGCCGGTGCCGCGCGTCTCCTCCCGATAGGGCATAGTCGCCAATCTGCTCCGGCTCCAGGGGCAAAGGCGACAGGTCCTGAAGCGTGCAGAGCGCGCGGTAGAGCCGCTTCAGGCCCGGACCGGATAGAAGGCTCTCCGCCGAGACCCGGCCACGCTCCCCGCGCACCACCTTCAGCACCTCTATCTCAAGGTCCTCAACAGCCGCCAGATCCACGTGCCCGCCTTCCCCTGACACCGCGGTCCAGTCGTCTCCGCAGGGCACCAAGGCCGCAACGCCGAGCCCGGTGCCAGGCCCCACCACCACCTTAGGGGCCCGTTCCAGCGGCACTCCGGAACCGAGTTGTTCCAGCTGCCCGGCCGTAAGTTCGGGTAACGAGTGAGCAAGAGCCTCAAAATCATTGATCAATAATGCTTAAGGGTCTCTCAATCTCTTCGAGCCGCTGCTCGCAGGCGGCTTGTCCTGCCTCAGGGGTCGCTTCTCCGCCATAGAGCGGCAGGAAGCGAGCCTCGGTCGCCCGGCCTTGCAACAGAGCCCGCTTGACCAGGGCGGGCCAAAGATCCGCCCGCGTCATGGCGCCCACACCACTTCAAGGCCAGCGCCCTCGCGGCCCAGAAAAGCCCGTACCGGCATCTCCTCCGCCGGCCCCTCAGCCGATGCGCTCGCGAGAGCTTGGCGCTTGCCCTCACCCGTGATCAGCAAAAGCCTGTTCCGGCTATTCAGCAGCGCGGGAAGGGTGAGTGTCATGCGAGGCTGCGCCGCGCCCGGCGCCCGGATCGGCATGCAAAGCGTCTCACCGTCCAGGTCCATCGCGGCTTGCAGGTTCGCCGCCCCGGGAAAGAGCGAGGCCGTGTGGCCATCCTCCCCCATTCCCAGCAGGACCAGATCGAAGGGTCTCTCAATCTCTTCGAGCCGCTGCTCGCAGGCGGCTTGTCCTGTCTCAGGGGTCGCTTCTCCGCCATAGAGCGGCAGGAAGCGAGCCTCGGCCGCCCGGCCTTGCAGCAGAGCTCGCTTGACCAGGGCGGCGTTGCTATCCGGGTCGCTCTCGGGCACCCAGCGCTCATCGGCCAAAGTGACCGTGACCTTGGACCATGGGATCTGGGCGCGGGAGAGACGTTGGAAAAGCGCCTCCGGCGTTCGCCCGCCGCTCACCACCAGACTGGCGGCCCCCCTCTCCTCGATCGCCGTGGAAAGCCGGCCCGCGACCTCCTCCGCGACCGTGCTCAAGAGGGATTCCTGATCCGGAAAGTCGCGCAAAGCGGCCATGGCGTTACTCGTGCCAGGTCCGGCCGTCGCGCTCTATCAGAGCGATCGCGGCAGAAGGTCCCCAGGTGCCCGCGATGTAGGACTTGGGGGCCTCCGCGCTCCCAGCCCAGGCCTGCACGATGGTCTCGCTCCAGCGCCAGGCCGCCTCGACCTCGTCGCGGCGCATGAAGAGGGTCGGATTGCCGCGCACGACATCCATGAGAAGCCGTTCGTAAGCATCGGGAAAGCGCGTCTGGAAGGTTTCCGCAAAAGACAGGTTCAGCGGCGCCTCCTTCAGGCGCAGCCCGCCTGGGCCCGGGTCCTTCGCCATGAGGTGCAGGCGTATCGCTTCATCCGGCTGCAAGCGAACCACCAAACGGTTCGGCTTCAGCTCGCCCGCCGTCTTGGGGAAGATCGAATGAGGCACCGTCATGAATTGGATGACGATCTCCGAAACCTTCTCCGGCAGGCGCTTGCCGGACCGCAGGTAGAAGGGAACCCCGGTCCAGCGCCAGTTCTCCACCTCCGCCTTCAGCGCAACGAAGGTTTCCGTCTTGCTGTTGGGCTCGATGCCCGGCTCCTCCAGATAGCCCACCACCGACTGGCCCTTGGCCGCCCCGGCGGCGTACTGGCCGCGCACGGTCCATTGGGAAACGTCTTGTTCCCCCAACGGCTTGAGGGAGCGCAACACCTTCAGCTTCTCGTCCCGGACCGAGTCCTCGTCGAGGAAGTTGGGCGGCTCCATCGCCACCAGACAGAGCAGCTGCAGGAGGTGGTTCTGGATCATGTCGCGCAAGGCTCCCGCAGCGTCGTAGTAGGCGCCGCGCCCTTCGACCCCGACGGTCTCGGCGACGGTGATCTGCACATGATCGATGTTGGCGGCGTTCCACAGCGGCTCGAAGAGGGAGTTGGCGAAGCGCAGCGCCAAAAGGTTCTGGACCGTCTCCTTGCCCAGATAGTGATCGATCCGGAAAATCTGCTGCTCGGCGAAGACCCTGCCAACCTCCTCGTTGATCCTGCGGGAGGACTCGAGGTCGTGGCCAATGGGCTTCTCCAGCACCACGCGGGTCAAGGGGGTCACCAGCGATTCGGCCTGTAGCCGGTTGCAGATCGGCCCGAAGAGATTGGGCGCGGTGGCGAGGTAGAATATCCGTACGCGCTCAACGCCGTCGGCAAGGGCCTCACCGAGCGACGGCCAGCCCTCCTCCGACTTGGCGTCGAGCGGCAGATAGGAAAGACGCTGCGAAAAGCGCTGCCAGCACGCTTCCTCGAACTCGCCGGGCGCCAGATGCTCTTCCAGCCCCGCGCGCACCTTCTCCCGGAAGGCATCGTCGCTGAGCTTGCTGCGCGATGCGCCGATGATGCGGCTGGGTTCGGTGAACTGGCGGTCGCGCTCGCGGTGATAGAGCGCCACCATCAGCTTGCGGAGCGATAGATCGCCGGTCGCGCCGAAAACGACATAGTCGAAAGGCTCCACCGGCAGGATGGCCGCGCCCTTGCCGCCCCGCGCCTCGAAAGTAGAAGGGGTGATGCGGGGGGCTTCTTTCTGCCTGCTTTCCTCGTTCATGGGGCCGAATGCTCCCATGACTTCGGCGCTGCCGCAAGACGAATGCCGCAGCGCAGCATGACGAACCTCGAAGCCTCCCTCTGGAAGGCCCCCCTAGCGCTGCGCCTCCAGCACCTCGCAGCCGAAGGCTTCCGAGGTCTCGAAGAGCCACTCCCAGAAGGAACGTGCGAAGGTCCGCAACACCAGAATGCGGAAAGCCGAGGGCTCGCCCGGCAGGCGGTGCAATAGCGTGGAGATGTGATGCACGGGCGTCTGGGCAAAGGCGTTCTCGCCGAACACCAGCGGGTCGAGGTCCAGTGCGAAACCGCGCGCCAGCACCTCACGCGCCGCCTCTCCCCGGAGCTCTATGAAGCTCCGGGCGTGACTGAGGTCGGTGACCGCGCCGACGTCCGGGCCGATCACAGGCGTCAGTTCATCGAATAGCGTGGCGCCCACCCCCCAAGGCCGGGAAATCAGATAGCGGCCCGGCGCGATCTGATAGACCGTCACGTCGCCCTGCAGGGAAGCCGTCCGGCCATCGGCGGGCAGCAGCATGCCCAGCTCGTGCGACAAGGCGGCGGTCAGCGGCTCGCGGGTCTGGGCAAAGGCCGCCACCTGCACCAGATCGAGGTCCAGCCGCTCCCGCAGCGTCACGCCGGTTCCCGCCACGCCGTGGTGACCGGGTGCATAGGCGGCGCCGAGCGCCGAACGGATCTCAGACATCGAGCCGCTCTCCCTTCGGGTCATACATATGCGGGGACACCACTTTCAGCCTCTGCACCTGACCGCGCAGCGGGTCGTGCGCCTCGATCACCTCGCCATGGCGCTCAGGACCGTGGGACAGAAGCCCCAGCGCGAAGTAATGCCCCAGAACCGGGCTGTAGGTGACGGCGGTAATATGCCCCTCGCCATGGCCGAACTTCTCCGCCTTCTCGGCGAAGAGCAGCGAGCCCGACTTCAGTCGCGCCTTCGCGTCCAAGGGCTCCAGCCCGACCAGCTTGGGGCGTTCGGGATCCGTGAGGCCCTCGCGCCCGGCCAGGACCTGTCCCCAATAGCGCTTCTTGGTCGAGGCCATCTTGGAAAGGCCCAGATCGTCCATGGTCGTGCGGCCATCCAGTTCCTGCCCGGCCACGTGCCCCTTCTCGATCCGCAAGGCGCCCAGCGCCTCCAGCCCGTAGAGTACGGCGTCGTACTGTTCCCCGGCGGCCACCACGGCCTCCCAAACCGCCTCGGCATGGCCGGAGCGGGCATAGACCTCATAGGCCATCTCGCCGGAAAAGCTGAGGCGCATGATGCGGACCGGGATGTCGCCGACGCGACCCTCGGCCACGCCCATGTGGGGAAGCCCCTCGTTTGAGAAGTCGATGCCCTCGACGACACCGGATAGCAGCTTGCGGCTGAGCGGTCCGGCGCAGGCCAGTCCCTGCCACTGGTCGGTGACCGAGGTCACCTGCACCTTGAGATCGGTCCACTGGGTTTGCAGCAGGAACTCCATATCCACCAGGACCCGCGCAGCGTTGGCCGTGGTCGTGGTCATGAAGTAGTGGGTCTCGCTGAGGCGCGAGGTGGTGCCGTCGTCCAGCACGATGCCGTCGACGCGCAGCATCACGCCGTAGCGCGCCTTGCCGACCGGCAGTTTCCCGAAGCCGTTGACATAGAGGCGGTTCAGGAACTCGCCCGCGTCCGGCCCCTGCACGTCAATCTTGCCCAGGGTCGAGACATCCACGATGCCGACCGTCTCCCGGACCTTCTTGGTTTCCCGGCGATAGGCCGCGTCCAGGTCTTCCCCCGGCTGAGGGTAGTAGTGGGCGCGGTGCCAGAGTCCGGCGTCAATGAACTTGGCGCCCCTCGCCTCGTGCCAGTCGTGCATTGAGGTGCGGCGCAGGGGCCGGAAGTGCTGACCCGTCTCCTGCCCCGCCAGCGCCCCGATGGTGACCGGCGAGAAAGGCGGTCGGAAGGTGGTGGTGCCAACCTCCGGGATCGGCTCGTCGCGCAGCCCGGCCAGGATCGCAAGCGCGTTGACGTTGGAAAGACGTCCCTGATCGGCGGCCATGCCGAGCGTGGTGTAGCGCTTCATATGTTCGACCGAGACGAAGCCCTCCCGGTGCGCCAGATCGACGTCGCTGGTCGAGACGTCGTGCTGCAGGTCGAGAAAGGCCTTCTTCATGCCTGGCTTCACCTGCCAGAGCGGAAGCAGCGGCGCCGCCCAGCCCTCCAGCGGATCGCCGACCAGGACGGAGACACCCTCGCCGCCGGAGAAGCCCAGAGCCTCGGCGGCCTTGCGGCCCTGCCCGGCGCCTTGCGCGGCTGCATGGGTCGCCGTCCAGTCGCCGGTGACGGCGCCCGCCGCCCGGTAGCCCGAGGGCATCGGCCCCGGCACGAAGGCGGCGGCGGTCTCGTTCCAGACCGGTTTGTTGCCGCGCTGGCTCAGCAGGTGCACCGTCGGATTCCATCCCCCCGCCACCAGCAGCAGATCGCAGGTGACGATCGTCTTTGTGGGCCCGGCTCCGCTTTGCGGGTCATAGGCAGAAAGGACCGCGCCGGTGACCTGCCGCCCGCCCTTGGCCTTGGTGACCACCTCGCCCTTGCGGAGCTCTATGCCCTTGGCCGCGCAGATCTCCTGGAGCGGACCGGGCACCTCCGCACGGGCATCCACCACCGTGACCTGGGCCCCCGCCCCGGCCAGGTCGCGCGCGCTCAGATAGGCGCTGTCGTTGTTGGTGAAGACCAGAACACTGCGACCCGGGAGAACGCCGTAACGGTTCAGATAGGCCCGGCCCGCCGAGGCAAGCATGACGCCCGGCAGATCGTTGTTGGAGAAGACCAGCGGGCGCTCGATGGCTCCGGTGGCGATCACCGCGCCCTTGGCCTGGAGGTACCAGAAGCGCTGGCGCGGCTGATGGGCCTCGGGCTCGGGCCTGTCGTCCCCGACATGCTCCAGCAGACCGAAGTTGTGGTTGTCATAGGCGCCGAAGACCGTCGTCCGGGTCATGACCCTCAGGTTCGGCAGGGCGTCGATCTCCGCCAGCTGTTCGGCCAGCCACTCGTCAGAGGGCGCGCCCAAGGGCTCGTTCAGGAGACTGCCGCCCAGCACCTGATCCTGCTCGGCCAGCACGACCCGCGCGCCGCTGCGCGCCGCCGCAATGGCGGCGGAAAGTCCCGCCGGGCCGCCGCCCACCACCAGCAGATCGCAGAAGAGGTGCCCCTTCTCATAGCGGTCGGGGTCCGGCTTGTCGGTGGGCCTGCCCATGCCGGCGGCCTTGCGGATGAAGTGCTCGTAGAGCATCCAGGCCTTGCGCGTCGGCCCCATGAAGGTCTTGTAGTAGAAGCCCGCGCCAAAGATCGGTGAGAACAAGCCGTTCACCGCCATGGCGTCGAAGGCCAGAGACGGCCAGGCGTTCTGGCTGTGACTCTCGAGCCCGTCATAGAGCGGCGCCATGGTGGCCTGAACGTTGGGTTCATGGCGCGCACCGGAGCGCAGCGCAACCAGCGCATTGGGCTCCTCCACACCGGCGCTGTAGACGCCGCGCGGCCGGTGGTACTTGAAGGAGCGGCCGACGAGGCTGACCCCGTTGGCGAGCAAGGCGGAGGCCAGACTGTCGCCCTGATATCCGAGGTAACGCCTGCCGTCGAAGGTGAAGTCCAGCGGACTTGCGCGGTCGATGCGCCCACCTTCGGTCAGGCGGTTGGGTTGCTTTCTCATTGACCGCCCTCCGCCAGGACGCGGGCCGAGGTCACGGAGAAGATCTCGTGGGTCAGGGTATCGCGCTCCACCACCAGCCACTCGCGGCAGCCGCCGACGTGTTGCCAAAGCTCGCTATGCTTGCCGCGCGGGTTCTTGCGGATGAAGACCGCCTGGAACCAGGCCTCCTGATCCGCGTTGTCGAGCGAGGGATACTTGATGGTGGCGTCGCCGCCATAGGCGAACTCCGCGTGGTCGCGCTCGCCGCAATGGGGGCAGGTGATCCTCAGCATGGCCCGGCCCTCCTCTAGTGCCAGCCGGGCACGGGACCGGCCCCGCGCTCGTCGATCTGATAGCCGCGCCGGAAGCGGTCCAGGCG
>JARRJC010000074.1 GCA_037379885.1 Limibacillus sp. | reverse complement strand
AGTGCTCCCCTTTCGGTCCGGCGCGAACCCAATCTGATTAAAGCTTAGCAGCATATAACAGGCCGCAAATGAGCCTATTACATCCCCGATGGAGTGGCTCTTCGAAATATCTTGCTTTCCTTGACACAAGATTTCCTTAGATCGTGACAGCCAGTCCTCGTCGGCAATTGCAACGGTGCCTTCGATGGCGGCAGCAGTCATCCTCAAAGCTTTTTGTAATGAGCTTTTCCAAGTAGCCAGCGAGCGATTGTCCTTTAATCGATACCACTCTTCAGCGCCCGAAACCTGTTCAAGCGCAGACTTGAACCGAAGCAAATCCGTATAGGAGGTGCGTTCTGATTTGATCAACGCTTTTCCTACTGATCGAGGAAACTCCGTAGCTTGCGGCTCCGGCTTGGGTGCTTGAGCTTGCGCAGCGCCTTCGCTTCGATCTGGCGGATGCGTTCGCGGGTGACGGAGAACTGCTGGCCCACTTCCTCGAGCGTGTGGTCGGTGTTCATGCCGATGCCGAAGCGCATGCGCAGCACGCGTTCCTCGCGCGGCGTGAGCGAGGCCAGCACGCGGGTCGTGGTTTCCTTGAGATTCTCCTGAATCGCGCTGTCCAGCGGCAGGACGGCGTTCTTGTCCTCGATGAAATCACCGAGCTGGCTGTCTTCCTCGTCGCCGATGGGCGTCTCGAGGGAAATCGGCTCCTTGGCGATCTTCATCACCTTGCGGACCTTCTCGAGCGGCATCTGCAGCTTCTCGGCCAGTTCCTCGGGCGTCGGCTCGCGGCCGATCTCGTGCAGCATCTGACGTCCCGTGCGGACCAGCTTGTTGATGGTCTCTATCATGTGCACGGGGATGCGGATGGTGCGCGCCTGGTCGGCGATAGAGCGGGTTATGGCCTGCCGGATCCACCAGGTGGCGTAGGTCGAGAACTTGTAACCGCGGCGGTACTCGAACTTATCGACGGCCTTCATCAGGCCGATGTTGCCCTCCTGGATCAGGTCCAGGAACTGAAGGCCGCGGTTGGTGTACTTCTTGGCGATGGAGATCACCAGGCGCAGGTTGGCCTCGACCATCTCGGTTTTGGCCTTGCTGGCCTCACGCTCACCGGTGCGCACCGTGTTGACGATGCGGCGGAACTCGGAGATCGGCAGGCCGCTCTCGGCGGAGACCACGGCGATCTCCTGGCGGAGAGCGGCGATCTTGTCGGCTTCCTTCTCGGCGAAGGCGGCCCAGTTCTTGCCCCCCTCCTTGACCATCTTGTCGAGCCAGGCGGGGTCGATCTCGTTGCCGTAGTAGTTGTTGAGGAAGTCCTCGCGCTTGACCTTCTGCTTTTCGGCCAGACGCAGCAGCTGCCCCTCGAAACCCATCAGGCGCTTGTTGATCTCATAGAGCTGCTCGACCAGCTGTTCGATGCGCGCGTTGTTGAAGTGCACGCCGTCCATCAGCTCGATCAGTTCGTGGCGCAGCTTGTCGTAGCGCTTCTCGGTGGCCGTGGGCACGGTGTCGCCGGCATGCAGGATGTCGAGGCGCTTGCCCTGAAGCTTGGAGAGCTTCTTGTAGGTCGCCGCGATCTTGTCGAAGGTCTCCAGGACTTCCGGCAGCAGGGCCTGTTCCATGGCCGCGAGCGAGAGGTTGTTCTCTTCCTCTTCGTCCTCGTCGTCGCCGTCCGACTTGCCCTCGCCGTCGCCGTCTTCCGACTCGTCGGAATCGCCGGACTCCTTGTCCTCATCCTCGTCCTCGTCGGCGGCCTTGGCCGAGCCGTTGGCCTTCTTGGCCGCAGGCTTCTCCTCGGCCTCGTCTTCCTTGGACTCGTCCTCCTCGGCGGTGGCGGCGTTGGTCTGGGCGCTCTCGGGCCCGCCGCCGTAGGTGGCGTCCAAATCGATGATGTCGCGCAGCAGGATGTCGCCGTTCTGCAGCGCCTCGCGCCAGTAGAGCAGCGCCTCGATGGTCAGCGGGCTTTCGCAGATGCCGCCGATCATCTTCTCCCGGCCGGCCTCGATGCGCTTGGCGATCGCGATCTCGCCCTCACGGGACAACAGCTCGACCGAGCCCATCTCGCGCAGGTACATGCGCACCGGATCGTCGGTGCGCCCGATGTCCTCGTCATCGACGTTGCCGCCGGCCTTGCCGCCCGACTCTTCGCTGTTGTCGTCGCCCTCGGCCTCTTCGTTCTCGATCAGGGTCACGCCCATCTCGGAGAGCATGGCCATGACGTCTTCGATCTGCTCGGAAGAAACCTGGTCGGGAGGCAGAACCTGATTCAGCTCGTCATAGGTCAGCGTGCCGCGCTCCTTCGCGCGGGCGACCATCTTCTTGACGGCTGCTTGAGTAACGTCGCCGAGGCCGCCGTCGCCGGATTCCTCGCGCGTCTCGTTTTCCTGGTTGTCGTTTGCCTGCTTCGCCATCCGGTCCTCGATACCCCCCAGTCCTGCTGCCCCGCTCGGCCTGCCCATTGCGGCGTCCATCCGGACGCCTCGCCCCTGGCAGGCGAATGCCGGCTGCCCAAACCCCTTCCGCGCATGACGGCGGAGGTTCGGAAAGCCGCCGCTAGCTCCCCTTAGCGCCGTCCGCCATGGCGAGCCGGGCCAAATTCTCGTCGGTCATCTCCTCGGCCAGACGGCGTCTGGCGTCATCGGTTTCCGCTTCGCTCTGATGCTTCTGCGCAAGGGCGAAAACTTCCAGCCAACCGGCCCGCGCATACCCCAAGTCGGCATCCGGTTTAGCAAAGGCCCCATGCGTGTAGAGCTCGCGGCTGAGGAGCCTCTCCAAAAGCCCCTGATAACCTAGATCGTTGAGGTGGCACCCCAGCGCCTCTCTGTCAAGGCCCGGATCGGCGGCGAAGGCGTCCAAAAGCGCCGTTCTCAGCTGCTTCAGGTCCGAAGAATTCAGCGCCACCAGCGCCAGCTTCTCGGCCAGTTCGTCGAGCAGGTCGGGATGATTGATCAGCGTCGCCAGCAGAAGTTCCTCCTGCCGGCGCGAGAGATTGTGGGTCACGCTGCTGCGGTAGCTGCGTCGCTGCGCGGCGATATCGGCTAGCAAGGGGCCGGTGATGTCCTGGTGCTTGGGCGGCTCGTACTCTTTGCGCCCGTAGCTGCCCCGCGTGCCGCGCCGCGCCCCTCCGGCGGCGGTCTTGGGCCGCTCGCGCAGGCGGTTGAAGACGGCGTCCAGATAGGCGCTGCGCACGTCCTCGTCCCTGATCTCGCGGAAGGACTCCTTGATCTCGGCAACGAACTTGGCGCGCTGATCCGGACGGCTGAAGTCGAAGGCGGCGGCCTTCACCCGCCAGATCGCATCGAAGAGCGATTCGCCAGCGGCCAGCACGTCGGCCAGGGCCTGGGCGCCCTTCGCCCGCAGCAGGCTGTCGGGGTCCTCGCCCTGAGGCAGGAAGCAAAAGCGCAAGGAGCGGCCAGGCCGCAGCAGGGGCAAGGCCCGCTCCGCCGCCCGCAGGGCCGCGCGCAAGCCCGCGCTGTCGCCGTCCAGGCAGAGCGTCGGCTCATCCGAGAGCTTCCACAGCTCTTGTATCTGCTCCTCCGTCACGGCGGTGCCCAGCGGCGCCACGGCGGCGGCGAAACCGAACTCGGCCATGGCGATCACGTCCATGTAGCCCTCGACCACCACCAGCCGCGCCTCCGCGGCGCCCGTGCGCGCGCTCAGCGCCTGACGCGCGTTGGCGAGGTTGTAGAGCAGCCGGCCCTTGTGGAAGAGATCGGTGTCGGGAGAGTTCAGGTACTTGGCGGGCGACTCGCCCAGCGCGCGCCCGCCGAAGGCGATGATGCGCCCGCGCCGGTCGGTGATGGGGATCATGACCCGGTTGAAGAAGTAGTCGCGCAGCGAGCCGTCCTCGGCCCGCTTCAGCAGCCCCGCGGCGATCAGCTTCTCGTCGTCGATGCCCTTGGCGTTCATGGCCTTCTTCAAAAGGCCGCGTTGGTCGGGGGCGAAGCCGATGCGAAAGCGTGTCCAGGCCTGCTTGGCGAGGCCCCGGCGCTCCAGGTAGCCGCGCGCCTCCTGCCCCTCCTCGGCGCGCAGACGCGCCTCGAACCAGGCGGCGGCGGCCTCCAGCACGTCATAGAGCGTGGCGGCGCGCTCGGCGCGCTCGCGCTCCTGCGGCGTCTCGCGCGGCACTTCCAGCCCCGCCTCCCCGGCCAGGCGCTCCACCGCCTCGGGGAAGCTCAGGCCCTCGGTCTCCATGGCGAACTTGATCACGTCGCCATGCGCGCCGCAGCCAAAGCAGTGATAGAAGCCCTTGGGGTCGCTGACGGTGAAGGAAGGGGTCTTTTCGTTGTGGAAAGGACAAAGGCCTGTGTGTTCGCGCCCGCGCTTGACCAGCTTGACGCGCCGCCCGACCAGATCGGACAGCGCCAAGCGGCTTCGCAATTCGTCGAGAAAGGCGGGACTAAAGGCCATGCCTTGCGATCAGCTCCCTTTCGAGGGGCGACTCCCCACAAGCGGGCAAGTCGGGATTCGGGCGGGGAGAATAGCAGAGCGGCCCGTGACCGCGCCAAGGCGCAGCAGGGGCCGCAAGAAGAATAGCCGGGACACTTTGTGGAAAAGCTTGGGGATAAAGCCCCGGCTCCGCCGGTTCAGGCCAGCTTCTGCTTGACCGTCCGGCTCGCCAGCCCGAAGTCCATGCGGCCCGGAAAGCGTTCCTTCAGCGCGCCCATGACGCGGCCCATGTCCTTGATGGAGGTGGCGTCGAGCTCGGCGATCACGCCGTCGATCACCTGCTGGGTCTCGTCCTCGGACAGCGGCTGGGGCATGAAGCGGCGGATCACCTCGATCTCGGCCTTCTCCTTTTCCACCAGGTCGGGGCGACCGCCCTTGTCGTAGGCCTCGATGGAATCTTCGCGCTGCTTGATCATCTTCTGCAGCATCTCGAGGATCTCGGGCTCTTCGATGCCCTCGGTCTGTCCGCGGCCCCGCGCGGCGATGTCACGGTCCTTGAGCGCGGCCAGGATCAGCCGGAGCGTGGAGGTCCCCGCCGAGTCCTTTTGTTTGAGCGCGACTTTCAAGGCGTCGTTCAACTGACTGCGCAGCATGAATCTTTTCTCCCTCGAGGCCCTCTGCAATAAGGGGCCTTCCCTTGGACGGCGGCGGAGACTAACGGAAAGCGTCCCGCTTGGCAAATCAGATGGCTCCCTATAAGTACCTGAAATAAATGGATAATTTTTTTACCTGCTGTTTGCTTGACCTTCCCGCTGCTCTCCCCTATCAAGGCCCCTTAGCACGACAGCAGGAATAGCGCTTGGTACGAAGGCCGTCGCGGCGACCGCCCGACCGGAAGTTTCGCGCGCGCGATCTCTAAACGGGTTCATCCGCGAACCCGGCGCAAAGCCACGCGAACCGTCCGGCCGACAGGGTGCGGCTGCGCCCGATCGAACCGAGGCCGGACCGGACGCCAGCAGGATTGAGGTAAGTGACATGACCGACGCCCCCGCCCCGACCCCGCCGAAAGGCGCAACAGCGGCCTTGGTTCTGGCGGACGGGACGGTCTTCTGGGGACGCGGCCTCGGCATCGCCGGTTCTTCGACCGGAGAGGTCTGCTTCAACACCTCGCTTACCGGCTACCAGGAGATCCTGACCGACCCCTCCTACGCCGGCCAGATCATCACCTTCACCTTCCCGCACATCGGCAACGTCGGCGCCAACCACGAGGACATCGAGACCGTGGCGCCCGCGGCGCGCGGTCTGGTCCTGCGCTGCGACATCACCGAGCCCTCCAACTGGCGCGCCGCCCAGCACCTGGACGCCTGGCTGACCTCAAGCGGCCTGATGGGCATCGCCGGGCTCGACACCCGCGCGCTGACCCGGCGCATCCGCGACGCCGGCGCGCCGCACGGCACCATCGGCCACGCCCCCGATGGCCCGCTGGACGTCAAGGCCTTGCAGCAGGAAGCCGCCGCCTTCTCCGGCCTGAACGGCCTGGACCTCGCCAAGGAGGTGACCTGCCTTCAGACCTATAAGTGGGAGGAGACGCCCTGGTCGCTCGAAGGCGGCTACGGCCAGCTTTCCTCGCCCAAGCACAAGGTCGTGGCGGTCGACTACGGCGCGAAGCGCAACATCCTGCGCAGCCTGGCGGGTCTTGGCTGCGAGGTGACCGTGGTCCCGGCCAGCGCCACGACCGAGGAGATCCTGGCCCACGAACCCGACGGCATCTTCCTGTCCAACGGTCCGGGCGATCCCGCTGCGACCGGCGAGTACGCCGTGCCGGTGGTCCGGGACCTGATCAAGCGCGACCTGCCGATCTTCGGCATCTGCCTTGGTCACCAGATCCTCTCGCTGGCGCTGGGCGCCAAGACCGAGAAGATGCATCTGGGCCATCGGGGCGCCAACCATCCGGTCAAGGACCTGGAGACGGGCCGCGTCGAGATCACCAGCCAGAACCACGGTTTCATGGTGAAGGAAGACAGCCTGCCCGAAGGCGTCGAGGCCAGCCACGTCAGCCTCTTCGACGGCTCCAATGAGGGCATCCGCCTCAAGGACAAGCCGGTCTTCTCCGTGCAGTACCACCCGGAGGCGAGCCCCGGCCCGCACGACAGCCATTACCTCTTCGAACGCTTCGTGGCGAACATCGAGGCGGCGAAATCAAAGGCCTGACCAGCAAGACCTGCCCAGGACCGGCAAGAAAGCGAGATTGAAGAAGCGATGCCAAAGCGTAACGACATCCACTCGATCCTGATCATCGGCGCCGGTCCCATCGTGATCGGCCAGGCCTGCGAGTTCGACTATTCCGGGGCCCAG
>JARRJC010000073.1 GCA_037379885.1 Limibacillus sp. | reverse complement strand
ATGCGCAGGTCTCCGGACTGAAAGCGCTGCCGAAGCTCGTCGCGCGACAGGTCGCTTTTCAAAACGGAATAGCCTGTTCCGTTTTCGCCCATGATGGCGGCAAGCGCCTCGGTCGGCTGAAGCGTGGCCACGATCCGGTCCTCGTGATCGACGAGCTTCTGGAGCCCCGGCAGGACATCTGCCTTCACGTCGAAGTAACGCTTCTGATCCACGCGGCTGATCTCCGCCAGCGAAGGGACCGGCGTGCGGGTTTTTGCGTGCTTGCCCCTTTCCCGCGGCCACCTAAATAATTCTGTAGCGTTCTTTAGGAAAAACCGGCGAGTCCGAGCTTTTGTACAGCAAGACCACAGACAGCATCCGCGTCACCGTGCGCCCGCACTATCTGGAGGATCAGTCGGCTCCGGACGAGGACCACTACGTCTGGGCCTATCAGGTTCACATCGAGAACATGGGCGACGACACGGTGCAGCTCTTGAACCGCTATTGGCACATCACCGACGCCACCGGGCGGGTGCAGGAGGTGGCTGGACCCGGGGTGGTGGGCGAACAGCCGACACTGCCGCCGGGCGAAGCCTTCCAGTACACCAGCGGCTGCCCTTTGAGCACGCCTTCGGGCATCATGGTGGGGCACTACGAGATGACGGACCGCGCCGGGCGCAGATTCGAAGTCGCGATTCCGGCTTTCTCCCTGGACAGCCCGCACCAGCCCGTCAAACTGAATTGAAGGTCTCTCTTGCCCGGAAGGCCGGAACGCGAAAGAGTCCGATTGACGCAGAGGGCAGATGCCCTATCTACCGACGTTCCGGCGCGACAACACAATCCAAGGACCCGATGACGTGACCAGCAGCATCAAACCCATCTCAGGCCTTGAGGTCTCCAAAGCGGACACGAACACCCCCAAGGTGGAGCGCCCCAGCCGCGAGGAAGCCATGGACGCGGTCCGAACCATGATCCGCTGGGCCGGCGACGATCCCAGCCGGGAAGGCCTGCTTGGCACGCCGGACCGCGTGGTCCGCGCCTACGAGGAGTTCTTCGGCGGCTACGACGTGGATCCGGTCGAGCTCTTGCAGCGCACCTTCGAGGAGATCGAGGGGTATGACGAGATGGTGTTGCTGCGCGACATCCGCTTTGAGTCCCATTGCGAGCATCATCTGGCGCCGATCATCGGCCGGGCGCACGTCGCCTACATGCCCGACCGCCGGGTGGTCGGCATCTCCAAGCTGGCGCGGGTCGTGGAGGCCTACGCCAAGCGCATGCAGATCCAGGAAAAGATGACCGCCCAGATCGCCAAGACCATCCAGGAGGTGCTGCAGCCCAAGGGCGTGGCCGTGGTGATCGAGGCCGCGCACCAGTGCATGACCACCCGAGGGGTCCACAAAGCCGGTGTGACCATGGTGACCAGCACGATGCTGGGGCTGTTCCGCTCCAACGCCTCGACCCGCCGCGAGTTCCTATCGCTGGTCGGCAACCCAGGACAGGGAACGAACCTGGGCGCGATCAGCTGACCGGCGCGCCGCGGCACCCGATCGCGCCGTCTTTCTCATTTTGCTTGAGCCACCGCACCGCCTTCTGGTGCTATGATCCCATCATGCTGGAAAGCGGGGACAGGATAGGCGCGGAATGGATCTAAGACCCGTCGTCTTCGTGCTGGGGATCCTTCTGGCGATCCTGGCCTTCGCCATGACGCTTCCGGCGGTGGTCGACGCCGCCTATGGGAACAGGGACTGGCAGGTCTTCGTCACGGCCTCCGCCGTGACGCTCTTCTTCGGCGTCGCCATGATGCTGACGACGAGGGCGAGCCTTAACTCCTTTTCCCTGCGCCAAGCCTTTCTGATGACGGCGCTGGCTTGGCTGGTGATTGCGGCCTTCGGCGCGTTGCCCTTCGCCTTTTCTCAACTCGACCTCTCGATCACCGACGCCTTCTTTGAGTCCATGTCGGGCATCACCACCACCGGCTCCACGGTGATCGTCGGGCTGGACGCAGCGCCGCCGGGCATCCTGCTGTGGCGCGCGATCCTGCAGTGGCTGGGTGGGATCGGCATCATTGTCATGGCGCTGTCCGTGCTGCCCATCCTGCAGGTCGGCGGCATGCAGATCTTCAAGGTGGAGGCCTTTGATACCTCCGAGAAGGTGCTGCCGCGAGCCGCCCAGATGGCGGGCGAAATCGCCATCGTCTATGCCGGCCTGACGGTCTTCACCGCGATCCTGCTCTGGTTTTCCGGGGTCGGCGGTTTCGACGCCGTGGCGCATGCCATGACCTCCATCTCCACCGGCGGTTTCTCCACGCATGACGCCTCGGTCGGCCACTTCGACGCGGCGACCACCCAGTGGGTCCTGATCCTGACGATGATCCTGGGCTCCATGCCCTTCGTGCTTTATCTGCGCGTCCTGCGCGGCGACGTGACGAGCCTGGCGCGCGACGGACAGGTGCGCTGGATGATGGCGATCCTGCTGGTCGGCAGCCTGCTGGCGACATACTGGCTGCTGAAGCACGAGCATCATCCGAACCTGCATGAATCGGTGCGGCACAGCGTCTTCAACGTGGTCTCCATCATGACCGGGACGGGCTACGCCTCTTCCGATTTCGGCGAGTGGGGCGGATTCGGCGCAGCGCTGCTTTTCGTGCTGATGTTCGTCGGCGGCTGCGCGGGCTCGACCACCTGCGGCATCAAGATCTTCCGCTTTCAGGTGATCTACGCCGAGGCCAAGAGCCAGCTCAGAAAGCTGATCCAGCCGAACGGGGTCTTCATCCCCTACTACGCCGGAAAGCCGATCCCCGAGGGCGTCGCGCAGTCGGTGATGGGCTTCTTCTTCCTCTATGGCGTGGCCTTCGCCGTGCTGGCGGTCTGTCTCGGACTGCTCGGGCTGGACTTCACCACCGCCATTTCCGGCGCCGCCACGGCCATCTCGAACGTCGGCCCGGGCCTCGGCGAGATCATCGGCGCCACCGGCACCTTCAAGCCGCTGCCGGACGGCGCCAAGTGGCTGCTCTCCGCCGGTATGCTGCTGGGACGCCTGGAGCTCTTCACCGTTCTGGTGCTCTTCCTGCCCGCGTTCTGGCGCGCCTGACCCCCCTCAATCTGACCGGAAGGCTTACACCGCCATGACCACAGCCGCGCCCTCTGCCATCGCCCCCCGCGAGATGATCGACCGCCTGATCGCCTTCGACACCACCTCGGCCAAGTCGAACCTGGCCCTGATCGAGTTCGTGGAGGGCTATCTGGCCGATCTCGGCGTGGAAACCCACCGCTTCGAGAATGCCGAGGGCACCAAGGCCAACCTCTTCGCCACGCTCGGGCCCGAGCGACCCGGCGGCGTGGTGCTGTCCGGCCATTCGGACGTGGTGCCGGTGGCCGGGCAGGCCTGGGACAGCGACCCCTTCCAGGTGACGGAGGCCGAGGGCAAGCTCTTCGGGCGCGGGACCTGCGACATGAAGTCCTTCATCGCGATCGCCCTTGCGCTCGCGCCGCGCTTCCTGGAAGCGCCGCTGAAGCGTCCGGTGCAGCTTGCCATTTCCTATGACGAGGAAGTCGGCTGTCAGGGCGTTGGTTCGATGATCGAAGGCCTGGACAAGGTCGCCCCGCGCCCGCGCATCGTGCTGGTGGGCGAGCCGACCTCCATGAAGGTGGTGAACGCGCACAAGGGCATCTCGGCCTTCAAGACCCGGATCACGGGGCGCGAGGCCCACTCCAGCCTGCCCAACATCGGCGCCAGCGCCAGCATGGCGGCGGCCCGCTTCGGCGCGCTCCTGGCGGAGATCGCGGAGGAGAAGCGCGACGGCGCCTCGCCCGACTGCCCCTTCACGCCGCCCTACACCACCTTCAACCTGGGCATGATACAGAGCGGCACGGCGGTCAACATCATCCCAAACGCCGCCGAGTTGATGTGGGAGTTCCGCCTGCTGCCCGGCGACGACCCCGGCGCCATTTTGAAGCGCATCGAGGAAGGCGTGGAAGAGCGCATCCTGCCGGAGCTGCGCCGCGCCTTCCCGGAGGCCGATGTGGTGACCGAGCGGATCGCGAACGCGCCGCCTCTGCGCCCCGAGGAAGGCGGTCCGGCAGAGGAACTGGCCCGCCGCCTCAGCGGCCATAACGCCTGCGAATGCGTTTCCTACGCTACCGAGGGCGGGATGTTCCAGGACGCCGGATACTCGGTCGTGATCTGCGGTCCGGGCTCCATCGAGCAGGCCCACAAGCCCAACGAGTTCATCGCGCTGGATCAGGTCGCGGCCTGCGAAACCTTCCTGCTGAAGCTGAAGGACTGGCTCTCCAGCGAGGCTGCCGACGCCCTCTGAGCCTCGAAGCCTCCAAGGAACCGCCTTGCCTAGGGGACCAGGTAATCGGAGAGGTGGCGGTTGATCTGGCTCTCCATCTCCCGGTCCATGTTGACCAGCAGGGCCTGCACCATGTCGAAGAGCGCCTCTTCGCGCTCGTTGAGGGTCATGCCCTGCGGCAACTCGGTGGTCTGACGCGCCTGAGCCTCAACCCGGCCCACGGTGACGCCGGAGCCGTTGGTGATGGTGAGAGAGGCGATCAAAGTGCCCTGGAAGCGGCGGGCGGCCGAGGAGCTGAAGAAGCTGAAGGTGCCCTTGCCGGCGGGCAGGTCGGTCTGGAGGATCGAGCCTTCGGAGATGGTCAGGGTCGCGCGTCCGCCGCTGCCCGCGGCCAGAAGCCGCCGCTGCGCCCAGTTCCGCATCTCCTGGGAGGGGGTGCGCGGCGCCTGACGCTCGGCGTTGGGCGGCTCGACCCGGTCGCGGTAGCTCTGCTCGACCACGATCTCGCCGACCAGGAGCTTGATCTTCGGCTTGTGCGCCCAGCTCTGTTCGGGAAAGGCGTTGCCGGGCGGCGGGGTGGAACAGGCCGCGAGGAGGACCGCCGCGGCCAAAAGCACGGGAATGCTCTTCAGAGACAGCATGGATCGAGCAACCTCCCCCAAAAGGTTTCTCCTTAATCCCGGCGTCATCGAGGCGTCTGTCGGGCCACCCGCTCAGTTGCGGGTCTGACCCTTTGCCTTGATCTCGGCCAGATCGACATCGTCGAAATGGTACGCGGTGCGGCAAAATTCGCAAACCACTTCCACGCGCCCATCGTCCAGCTTCAAGTCCTCAAGGTCGCCATCGGGGATCGAGTTGAGGACGCTCTCCACCCGCTCGCGCGAACAGCGGCAGCCAAAGCCGAGGCGCCGGCCCGGAAAGACCCGAACGCCGTCCTCGTGATAGAGGCGGTAGAGCAGCTCGTTGGGCGTCAGCTCGGGCGAGAGGAGCTCCTCCTCCTTCGTGGTCGACATGAGGGTCAGGGCGTGGAGCCAGCCCTCCTCGCGCTCGCTCTCCTTCTCCAGCCCCTGCTCCCTGGCCTCTTCCGGCGGCATCTGCTGGAGGATGATGGCCCCGGCGCGCCAGCTGCCCGCCTCGTTCTTGCCGGCGGCGGCGGAAAGCGCGGTCGAAAGCTGCTCGGACTGCCGGAAATAGTACTGGACGGAGTCGGAGAGGCGCGCGCCGCGCAGCTCCACGATGCCCTGGTAGCGCTCCGTGTTGGGTCCCTGATCGACCGTGAAGGCGATGTAGCCCTTGCCGAGAAGCTGGCCCAGGTCCTGGCGCTCCTGCTCGCCTTCGAAGGCCTCGGCCTTGTAGTCGGCATAGCCGCGCAGATGCCCCTCCGCGGTCATGTCGGCGACCATCAGGGAGATGGGCCCGTCGCCCTTGGTCTGGAGCGTGAAGACGCCCTCGAGCTTCAGGAGCGAGCCCAGCGCCGCCGTCAGCGCCAGCATCTCGGCCAGCAGCGCTGCGACCGGCGCGGGATAGGGGTGGCGCGAGAGGATCTCCTCCACCGCGTCGCCGAGCTGGACCAGCCGCCCGCGAACGCCGGCGGTCTCCACCATGAAGGGTTTGATCTGGTCGGCCTGACCGTTGGGCGGTGTTTCTCCGTTGCTTGCAGTATCGCTTAGGTAAGACACCAGTTCAGAATACCTTTCTGTGCGTGCAGTCTGTTCTCCGCCTCGTCCCAGACCTTGGAGGCCGGGCTGTCCATCACCTCGGCCGAGACTTCCTTGCCGCGGTAGGCGGGCAGGCAGTGCAGGAAGATCGCACCCTCCCTCGCCATTTCCATGACCTTGTGATCGACCTGATAGGGGGCCAGCAGCTTCATGCGGCGCTCGCTGTCGCCGACGTCGTCACCCATGGAGACCCAGGTGTCGGTGACCACGCAGTCGGCGCCCGCCACGGCCTGCTGCACCTGATCGCTGACATGGATGCTCGCCCCCTCGCCGCGCGCCCAGTTGACCGCGTCGGAGGGCGGGCGCAGCCGGTCGGGGCAGGCCAGGCGCAGCTCGAACCCGAAGCGGGCCGCCGCCTGCAACCAGGAAACCGCCATGTTGTTGCCGTCGCCGCACCAGGCCACGACGCGGCCTTCGATGGACCCCAGGTGCTCCTCGAAGGTCATGATGTCCGCCATGATCTGGCAGGGGTGCGTGCGGTCCGTCAGGCCGTTGATGACCGGGATGGTCGCGAACTCGGCCAGCTCCAGCAGCTTCTCCTCGCGCGTGGTGCGGATCATCACCGCATCCACGTAGCGCGAAAGAACGCGGGCTGTGTCCGCGATGGTCTCGCCACGGCCCAACTGGCTGCCCGAGGGCTCCAGCACCACGGGATGCCCGCCGAGCTGCGTGATCCCGACCTCGAAGGAGACCCGCGTGCGGGTCGAGGGCTTCTCGGGGTTGCCCGCCTTGAAGGCCTTGCCGTCCTCCAAAATGCGCCGCAGCGTCGCCCCGTCCAGCCGGTCGATGTCCAGGAAGTGCTTGATCTCAGACACGGTTCAGGCCTCCTCGGCGGCGGCGGCGCAGGCAGCCTCCAGGGTATCCAGCGCCTCGTCGATGTGCCCCTCGTTGATGATCAGCGGCGGCAGAAGACGGATCACGTTCTCCGCCGCGCCGACGGTCAGCATGTGGCGCTCTCGCAGCGCCGCGATCAGGTCGGTGTTGGGGACATGGCACTTCAGGCCCAGCATGAGGCCCGCGCCGCGCACCTCGGCCAGCACCTTGGGATGGCGGTCCACCAGATCGGTCAGCCGCGCCCAGAGACGGCGGGAGACCTTATCCACGCCCTCCAGGAAGCCGGGGCCTTCGAGCACGTCCAGGACGGCGTTGCCCACGGCCATGGCGAGCGGATTGCCGCCATAGGTGGAGCCGTGCGTGCCCGCGGTCATGCCGACCGCCGCCTTCTCGCTGGCCAGGCAGGCGCCCAGCGGAAAGCCGCCGCCGATGCCCTTGGCGACAGCCATGACGTCAGGCGTCACGCCCGCCCACTCATGGGCGAAGAGCTTGCCGGTGCGGCCCATGCCGCACTGCACCTCGTCGAAGAAGAGCAGCAGGCCGAACTCGTCGCAGACCTCGCGCAGCGCGCGCAGGTAGTCGAGCTGGGCGGGACGGATGCCGCCTTCGCCCTGCACCGGTTCGACCAGGATCGCCGCCGTCTCGTCGTCGATCTCCGCGCGCAGCTCGTTGAGGTTGCCGAAGGCGACCTGCTTGAAGCCAGGGACCGCGGGCAAGAAGCCCTTCATGTACTTCTCGTTGCCCGCCGCGGAGATGGTGGTCAGCGTACGGCCATGGAAGGCGCCGTTGCAGGCGATGATCTTGTAGCGGTTCGGATTGCCGGTGTCGTCGTGGTACTTGCGCACCAGCTTGATGCCGCACTCCATCGCTTCCGCGCCGGAGTTGGTGAAGAAGACCGTGTCGGCGAAGGTCGCCTCGACCAGCCGCTCGGCCAAGCGTTCGCCCTCGGGAATCCGGAAGAGGTTGGAGGTGTGCCAGAGTCGTCGCCCCTGTTCCTCCAGCGCCGCCACGAGATGGGGATGGCTGTGACCCAGGCAGGTCACGGCGATGCCGCTGGCAAAGTCCAGGTAGCGCTCGCCCTCGCTGGTGAAGAGGTACGCGCCTTCGCCCCGCTCAAAAGCAAGGTCGAGCCGCGCGTAGGTCGGCATGATGGCCGGAATCATCTGGCCTGACTCCTTCGTTATCCGGGGGTAACCGGGTTTGCCGCGCTTGGCCACGCGGAAGAGGCGGAACTTTTGCGAAACGCCGGGGTGCTGTCAAGGAAGGGAATCCCTTGAGCAGCCTTGCGAAATCCGCGCAGCTCCGCTGGATAGGGCTAGCTGCGGAGCTTGTAACCGCGTGCAAAGAGGCGCGAGACCAGAAGCGCCAGCAGCAGATTGCAAACCAGCAGGTATCCAGCCCCCAGCAGAAGATCGGTCTCCGCCCGCCCGATCAGGCCGTAGCGCATCCCGTCGATCACGTAGTAGGCCGGGTTGAACCGCAAGGGCGCCTGCCAGCTTTCCGGCACGGAGGTAAGCGGGAAGAAGGCGCCCGAAAGCATGCCGAGCGGCAGGATGAGGAAGGTCTCGACCGCCGAATAGCGGTCCCACTTCTCCGCCCAGAGGCCCGCCACCACGCCCAGAAGCGCAAAGAGCATGCAGCCCATGACCGCGAAATAGAGGACCGCCAAGGGCTGGTCATAGGTCAATCCCGCAAAGGGCGTCACGATGGCGAGGCTGCAAAGCCCCAGGAACAGGCCGTTGAAGGCGGCGCTGCCGACATAGCCCAGCGTCACCTCCAGCGGCGTTAAGGGGGCCATCATCACGTCCTGGATCATGCCCTCCAGCTTGTCGAACAGCACCGGAAAGGCGCCCTGTTCAAAGGCTGTGTGGGTCATGGAGAAGGCGATGATGCCAGGGGCGACGAAGGTCAGCGGCGGGAAGCTTCCGGCCAGCAGGACATCGGCCTTGTAGGCCACCACGAAGACGGCCAGGAACAGCCCCTGGGAGGCGATGGGCCCCGCGACCGAAGACAGCGGCATCTTGAAAAAGCGGGTCAGGCCGCGCAGCAGAAGGGTCCAGAGGCCCCGGCGGTTGACCGCGCCGAAGAGACGCGGGCCCAGACCGGGTTCAGTTGCGGCGCGCGCGGTGGAGGGATGCTGGTCCGGCACCGCGCGCCTCCCCGCTCAGGCTTTCAGCCGCCAGCCGGTCTTGACCGCCCGGTAGCAGGCCAGCGCCAGCGCGCCGTTGATCGCCAGCAGAACCAGAGCGCCCAGCAGCGGATCGCCGTCCGCCCGGTCGATGAAGCCATAGCGCAGGCCGTCGATCATGTAGAAGAAGGGATTGATGTGGGCGACCTCGTACCAGACCCCCGGCAGCCGCTCGATCGAATAGAAGGTGCCGGAAAGGAAGGCAAAGGGCATGATCACGAAGTTGGTCAGCGCCGCGATATGGTCGAACTTGTCGGCCCAGATGCCGCCCAGCATGCCGATCAGCGACAGCATCAGGGAGGCCATGAAGGCGAAATAGAGCGCTGCGAGCGGATGGGGCAGCGACAGCGGCACGAAGACCCACATGGCCAGCGCCACCGAACAGCCGACCAAGAGGCCCCGCGTCACGCCGCCCATGACATAGCCCATGGTCATCTCAAGCGGCGAGAGCGGCGGCATCAGCACATCGACGATGTTGCCCTGCACCTTGGAGATCAGGATCGAAGAGGAGGTGTTGGCAAAGGCGTTCTGCACCATCGCCATCATCATCAGGCCGGGCGCCAGGAAGAGATCGTAGGGAACGTCGCCCGGCGCACGGGCGCGCCCGCCCAGCGCCAGGGTGAAGATCGCCAGGAACAGCAGCGTGGTGATCATGGGCGCGACGATGGTCTGGGTCGCGACGTTCAAGAAGCGCCTGACCTCCTTCACGTAGAGCGTCCAGAATCCGCGCCAGTTGACCGCGCCGAAGATGCGCGGCCCCGGATGACTGTTGGAGGGTGCCGTCATGCGGTTCCACTTAAGCCCCCGGGCGCCGAAAAGCAAGCTGAAGCCCTGGCGGCCCGCACCGGCCCGGGCGTCGAATAGCAAGCTGAAGCCCTGGCGACCCGCATCGGCCCCGTGCCATGATTCCCGTCATGGAACAGCGAGCAGAGCGTAAAGAGCGGAAGAAGCCGCGCGGGCCCAAGAAGGTCACCGAGAAATACCTGGAGCGCGTCGCGCTCTGGTACCTGGACCGCTGGGGCGGCGCTTCGGGGCGTCTGCGCCGCCTGCTGCTGCGCCGCGTGCAGGACAGCGAGCGGGTCCACGGCACAGACCCCGAAGAAGGGCGGCGCTGGATCGAAGCGCTGATCCTCCGCTTGCAGGAAGCGGGCGTCCTGAACGACCGCCTGGTGGCGGAGAGCCGGGCGCGCAGCCACTTCGCCAAGGGTCAGGCGCTCTCCGCCGTGGCCCGCAAACTGCGCCAGGACGGCCTGGGCGACGAGGATATAGAGGCCGCGATCGACCTTCTGGTAGAAGAGCGCCCGGCGCCCAACCTGGAGGCGGCGGCCAACTACGCCAGGCGGCGCAGGCTCGGCCCCTACCGGGCGGAGACCGAGCGGGAAGCCCGGCGCGAGCGCGATCTGGCCGCCCTGGCGCGGCGCGGCTTCGACTATCAGACCGCGCGCTGCGTGATCGAGGCGGAAAGCGTCGAGGCTCTCGAGGACCTGTTGGAGGAGGCCCGCGAAGCCGGCCTTTGACCTGCGCGCGGGACGGGCTAGATCTTTGACTGAAGCTTTTGGTACGGCATGATTCAGGAGATCAGACCATGCGCCGCATCCTAACGGCGGTTTTGGCCCTGTTGATGATGGGAGGGCTCACGATGAACGAGGCAGCAGCCACTTCGGCTCACGATTTCAGCTTCACCGCCATCGAGGGCGGCGACCTGCCCATGAAGTCCTACGCGGGCAAGCCCGTGCTTCTGGTGAACGTCGCCTCGGAGTGCGGCTTCACGCCCCAGTACGAGAACCTCCAGGCGGTCTGGGAGCAGTACCGCGACAAGGGCCTGATCGTCCTCGGCGTGCCCTCCAACGACTTCGGCGGGCAGGAACCCGGCAGCGAGCAGGAGATCCTTCAATTCTGCGAGGTGCGCTTCGGCGTCAACTTCCCCATGACCGGCAAGGAGCATGTGGTGGGCGCAAAAGCGCACCCTCTCTACCGCTGGATTTCTCAGACGCTGGGCGAGGCTGGGGAGCCGCGCTGGAACTTCCACAAGTA
>JARRJC010000072.1 GCA_037379885.1 Limibacillus sp. | reverse complement strand
ACTACTCGACCGCATGGAGCATAAGCTCGAAGCACCATGCCACCCCGCGCCCGCTCCAACACCTCCACTTAAAGCTAAGGGAATCCCTGGCCCAACGATCCTGGATCGCTTAGATCTCTCAAGCAAGCAGCACCCAAAGACATATCGAAAGCAACTAAATGCGCTGCAGCAACGTCTTCATAAACTTACACAAGCCGATGATTTTAAACGCAGCGGCATGATAGTGGTGTTTGAGGGGGCCGACGCTGCAGGTAAAGGCGGTTGCATCCGGAGAGTTGTGCGCCAGCTTGACCCGCGCATCTACCAAATCCATTCGATCGCAGCGCCCACTGACGAAGAGTTAGCCCACCCTTATCTCTGGCGATTCTGGCGGCGTATTCCTTCTCAGGGCCGCTTGGTTATTTTCGATAGGAGTTGGTATGGACGAGTGCTCGTTGAGCGCGTGGAAGGGCTCTGCCCCATCGAGGATTGGCAGCGCGCCTATCAGGAGATAGCTGATTTCGAAGGTGAGCTTGTGGAAAGCAAGCGGAAGGTCGTCAAGTTTTGGCTGCAGATCAGCAAAGACGAACAATTGAAGCGCTTCAAGAGTCGGGAAGAGACTCCCTTTAAGCGCTTCAAGATAACTGAGGAGGATTGGCGTAATCGGAAGAATTGGGACTCTTATCAGGCAGCGGCGGTGGAAATGATTGATCGAACGAGCACCATCAACGCACCGTGGGTTTTGGTTCCTTCTGAAGACAAGAAGTTTGCCAGGATCAAAATTCTTGAGACGCTATGTAATCTCTTGAGTGAAAAGAGATCGTGAGGGTCAATGTCGGTATTGTCAGGGGTTAACGTCCGCTTTTAGCCGGTAGCGGACATGAAGATTTCGAGTTTGTCTTTCTTCTAGGTCGGCTCGAATCGCCTCTGATATCGTTTAAAAGCTTGGTCTTTATCCAAGCTTGAAGCCTCCCTGTTATCTTGCCGCGCCGTCCTTATTGATGGCGCGGCTTTTTTGATAGATCCGTGCTGAGGTTTTGGGGATTGGTGTGAGCGGAATGAAGGTCCGCTTTTAGCCAAGCGCGAACAGTTTGCAGATTGTCGGGGATCGATTCCCCACCTTAGCTGATCGCTAAAGGCATCTTCCCTAAAGAGCCCCCTCACGCGTTTTGCTCAGGTGATCCATATCAAAGCAGACGCCTGAATATCAGCATATTCTAACACAAAATATCTGTAAAAACCTTTTCAAGCATTGAGAAGCCAACTCAAAGTGGGAGGGACCCATAAATGCTAAGTAAATCAATTAAGATAGGCTTGTTTACCTCTATGGCAGGTGCCCTAGCAGTTGTTGCATTCAGTCTTGGAGAGCGAGCTTTAGCGTCAGAAGATGATGAGGCCTACCATAGAGATTACATCTATGGAGCACCTTCGGAGCCTAGCGACGCCTGGGTTTTGGCGAAAGGAGCGCGTCTTTATGACAACTGGTTCTCCTCATTAGATGTTGATAAGCCTGATAGCACACATCCCCTCTGGCCAGCATCTAACACGAAGAAAGAAGGCGCTGTAACGTGGCGTTGTAAGTCGTGTCACGGATGGGATTACTCGGGAGCTGATGGTGCTTATGGAAAAGGTTCCTATAAGACTGGCATCAAGGGTGTTCGTGCGTATGCCGGAAAAGATCCCTCAGAAATCCATCAGATCATCATGAGTGAGGCCCATGGCTACACCCACGATATGATCCCTAAGGAAGCAATGCTATGGATCGCGGCTTTCGTTAGTCAGGGTCAGGTCGATGTTTCCGAATACATAAAACCCGACAAGACTGTCCTTGGTGACCCAGAGCGCGGAAAGGCGCTTTTCCAGAATATCTGCGCTTCATGTCACGGCTTCGATGGTCGCGCATTCAACTGGGGTGATGAAAAAGAACCCGGCTATGTCGGGACTGAGGCCCAAGCTAATCCGTGGGAGGTTCTGCATAAGATCAGAGCTGGGCACCCTGGTGTTGAGATGCCCGCTTTGATGGCATTGCCCATTCAAGACCAGGTGGACGTACTCAGCTACTCAAAGACGTTGCCAGCGGAATAGGAGCTGCTTCAGGCTAGAGGAACATAATGGGGCTGCGAAACTTGCAGCCCCATTCTTCTTCCCGAGTTTGATAATTTTCAGTTCGAGGGGCCTCGGTTTTAGTCTGCTTCTAGCCAATAGCGGACATTCGCTTAGACATTCGTGCTAGGGTTCTTTGCGCCCGCGATATTTCTTGTAGCTTTCCATCAACAGCACCAGCCCCAACGCTAGAGGGATCAGCAGCGCAAGCGCCTCCCAAGTTGGTGGCACGATATCCAAGGTATCACCCAGCCAGGGTATCCAGGCGCTCGCCAGGTGCAGCCCAAGGGCTCCGGCTATGGAGAGGACAAGCAACGGATTCCCCGATAGTGGTAAGCGAAGAATTGAGCGCCGCTCCGATCGGCAATTCAATGCATGAACATTTTCAAAAAGCACCATCATCAGCAGCGTGGCGCTGCGCGCCTGCGTCTCGCCCCAGCCCCAATGAAGACTGAGGCCATAGACCAGAAAGGCGCTACAGCCCATGTAAAGTCCTGCTAGCCCAACCTGCTCGGCCATCCGACGGTCAAACAGCGGTTCGCTAGGTGGCCGGGGCGAGCGATCCAGGGTATCAGGTTCGCCCTTTTCGAAGGCCAGGGCCATGTCTTGGATGCCGTTGGTGACCAAGTTCAGCCACAGTAGCTGCACGGCAAAAAGCGGTAACGGCAGACCGACGATAAGGGCCAGGAGGAAAAGCACGATCTCGCCGAAACCCGTCGCCAGCAGCAAAAGCGTCACACGGCGTACATTGTCATAGGCGATACGGCCCTGTTCGATGCCAGCGACGATGGAGGAGAAGGCATCGTCGGTCAGGATCAGATCGGCGGCAGAACGTGCAACATCGGTGCCAGAACGCCCCATGGCCACCCCGATATTTGCCGAGCGCAGGGCGGGCGCGTCGTTGACGCCGTCACCGGTGACGGCAACATAATGCCCCGCCGCCATGAGGCTTTCGACGATTCTGAGCTTCTGAAGCGGCTCGACACGCGCAAAGACCCGTGCCGCGCAGATACGCTCCTCCAGCATTGGGTCTTCGGAATGCAGGTCGCTGCCGGTCAAGATCTCCTCTTCGGTTTGCGCCAAGCCGAGAGACTGGGCAATGGCGAGCGCTGTCCGCGGATGATCGCCGGTGACCAGACACACCCGGACACCAGCCCGCGCACAGTCCGAAACGGCCTGCTGAGCGCCTTTGCGCAGTGGGTCGCTGAGACCGACAAATCCCAGGAAACGAAGTCCCCTGGGCGGTTGCTCGGTGATATGAGCTTCGGCTTCCGATAGTTCGCCAGACGCCACGGCGATGACCCGCAAACCCTCTGAGGCCAAGGCGTCTGCCACCGCATGACTTTCTTCGGACACATTCTCACAGAGCGGCAGTACGACCTCCGCCGCACCCTTAACGCAAGCCAGGAGGCGTGAGGTCTGTGCCCCTTCCTGGCGGTGAAAGGTTGCCTGATAGCGCCGCTCGGGCTCATAGGGTATGCCGTAAAGCCGTGGCCATTTGCCTCGCTCGGCAGTGACCATCAGACCCTGGTCGCGCGCAGCGGTCAGGAAGGCGCGGTCGACGGCGTCACCGATGGTCTCTTCGCCTGAAATCTGCGCGTCGTTGCACAGCAGCCCTGCGCGCAGCAATGCGTGCAGAGACTCGCAAGACGGACTCTTTCTGCCGTTGAGAGTTTTATGGCCGTCGAGCGCTGTGTAGGCGCGCAAGATGGTCAGGCGATTTTCAGTAAGCGTGCCGGTCTTGTCGCTGGCGATCAGTGTACAAGCGCCCAAACCTTCGACCGCAGGCAAAGCGCGCACGATCACGTTGTGTTGGGCCATGCGGCGGCTGGCGATTGAAAGCGCCACGGTTATGGCGATTGGTAAGCCTTCCGGGATTGCCGCCACAGCCAGGGCGACGGCGGTAATGAAGACCTCGACCAACTCCGCGCCCCGCATGTAGTCGGCCAGAGCAATGATGGCGACTATCACCACGCTGGCAATGGAAAGGCGCCGTGTGAAACGGGTTATTCTCAAAACCAGGGGCGGCGGTTGTTCACTGGTGCTCTGCAGAGCGCTGGAGATGTGGCCTATCTGCGTCTTTGCGCCGGTCTCCACCACCAGTCCGAGCGCCCGCCCGCCATTAACCGAAGACCCAGCAAAGGCAAGATTGCAGCTGTCGGTTAAAAGCGCCTCGTGAGGCAGAAGAAGCTTCGCGTCCTTTGCCACTGCTTGCGACTCTCCGCTGAGCAGAGACTCATCGATTGACAGGCGCTGGCTTTCAAGCAATCGCAAGTCGGCAGGTACGCTGTCGCCGCTTTCCAGCGCAACGATATCACCGGGCACGAGAAGGCTGGCGACGATCCGTTCTTCGCCGCCGGGCCGCAGCACCCGCACGTGCGATTCCATGTAGCGGTGGAGAGCGGCAGCGCTCTGCTCCGCGCCTTTTTCCTGAGCGGCGCCGACGCCTGCGTTAAAGATCAGAACCACTGCAATGAAGGCGGCGTCTTCTCCCTCACCAACGATAAGGGAGATGGTGGCGGCTGCGATCAGTAGCAGCACCAGTGGATTGGTGAACTGGCGCAACAGTATGGCTCCCCATCCAGGGGGCTGTCTGCGGGGCAGGATGTTAAGCCCAAAGCGTTTGCGCCGCTGTGCTGCTTCCTGTGAGTCCAAGCCTTCGCGGCGACTTTCCAGCAGCATCAGCGCATCTTCGCCAGACAAGGCTTGCCATGCTGCTTTACGCTCACCTTGGGTCATGATCTCTCTCTCCGCACCATCCGCGGTTACAGCTTGCCGCGCAGCGCCTTTTACGGGCATTGCGCTGGCTCAATCGAGGGTGATGCTGTCACCATAATTAGGAACTTCGGAGGTTCAGCAGAGTTTTTCTTCAATGAGTATCAGGCACTCTGCGGGGCTGCGGTTACGTTCGCTTCTAGCCAGTAGCGGACGTTGGGTGCCTGTTTGAGTTGGTCTTATTCAGTGATCATTTTCAGAGGGGCAGGCCATCTCATCTGATCCATGTCATCGCTTGGTCCTCCCCCTTTGGGTAGACCGAGCAGGCATCACAATTAGAGAGGGATAGTAAATGCCCAACTCTGTAACGCGAGAACAGCACCACATCGTTGGTGGCGGCATCGCCGGATTGGCGACAGCGGTCTATTTGATCCGCGACGCTGAGGTCGAAGGCGAAGATATTTGCATCTATGAACAGCTCAGCGTCGCAGGAGGATCGCTCGACGGATCGGGCAATGCAGAGGTCGGATACATGATCCGCGGCGGTCGAATGTTCGAAGAGCATTTCGCCTGCACTTTTGACCTTCTGCGCACAATTCCGTCCACGAATGATCCGGATATTTCTATTGCCGAAGATATTTTTGCTTTCAATCGAATGGTTCCCGGTTCATCCAATTGCCGACTAGTGCGTGATGGCAAACCAGCCGAGGATCGCTACCATCTCACGCTCAGTGCGCAAGACATCGTTGATATCAACCGGCTTATCCTGCAGTCGGAACGGACCTTAGGCGGCCAAAGCATCGAAGATTGGTTCCAGCCCTCGTTCTTCGAGACTAATTTCTGGCTGATGTGGTCCACAATGTTCTCTTTTCAGCCGTGGCACTCGTTGGCCGAAATGCGTCGCTACCTACGGCGGTTCATTCACCTTTTCCCCGGCTTCACCCGGATCGCTGGGATTCTGCGCACGCGTCATAATCAGTTTGATTCGGTGATTGCCCCTATCCTGACTTGGCTGAGAAACCGAGGTGTGAAAATTTTGACCGACACACAGGTCATCGACGTCATAATCGAGGGAACACGACAAGACCGACGTGCCACTTCACTCGTTTTAGCGGACGGTAGGAAACTGTCGATCCGCGAGGCCGACGGCATTTACCTCACTCTGGGGTCGATGACTGATGGTTCTGTACTGGGGTCAAACAACAGCGCCCCAGGACTCCATGATCGCGAGGGTGGTGCATGGACACTTTGGCGGATGCTCGCAGCAAGAAATGAAGGATTCGGCCACCCCGAGGTGTTCTGCGCCGATACCGGCAGAACCGCGTGGCATTCCTTCACGGTTACCATGGATGGGCCCGATTTTTTCGAGTTCATGGAGGATTTCACAAACAATCGGACCGGAACCGGAGGGCTAATTACATTCGCAGATTCAGGCTGGATCCTCTCCATCGTTCTTTTCCATCAGCCTCATTTCCGTGACCAGAAGCACGGCACCTACATTTTCTGGGGTTATGGTTTGCGTGGAGATCGTACCGGCGATTTCGTTCAAAAACCGATGTGGGAGGCGACAGGTGATGAGATCATTTCTGAGCTTTCCGGGCACCTCAAGCTGACCAATGCGCAAAAGGCATGGTTCGATACGGCGCGCGTTCTCCCATGCCGAATGCCGTTCATCACTAGCCAGTTCATGCCGCGTCGCTCTGGCGACCGTGCCGATGTGCGCCCTATTGGTGCTCGAAACTTTACTGTAATCGGGCAGTTTTGCGAGCTGCCCCGAGATTGCGTATTCACTGTGGAATATTCTGTGCGCTCCGCTCGAACCGCCGTGGCGAGTTTGACCGGGCGGGTGCCTCTGCCACCGCCAGTTGCACGAACTGACCTCGACCCGATGGTGTTAGTTCGGGCCGCGCGGGTGCTGTTCGGCACGTGATCATTTTGGCGCGGCGCTGTTCCGCGTTTTCTTTGTTGCTCTCGTTTTTGTACTGAAGCTCTGAGCGACCACAGCGAACAACTGGTTCAGGTAGGTCTTAGCGTTGTTCTGCGCCGTGAAGATTCTTCACTTTGTCCACAACGGGTGAACTTGTAGGGGCGAGAGGATTGAATGTCTGCTTCTAGCCA
>JARRJC010000071.1 GCA_037379885.1 Limibacillus sp. | reverse complement strand
CTCCCTGTGGCGCACATGCCAATGATCACCGATTCTGAAGAGCTGGCGCGCTTAATTTTGAAGTTGAGGTCTGGGCTGGTCAGGGACCGTTAGAACTGAACGCCGACCGCCCAGCTCTCAATCCCTTTCGAGCCCCCTTCGACACGGGTAACGGTCGACTCACAGGCAGTGAGTGTCAGAACAACGACGGCCATCATGGCGAAACGAATATGCATTATCGGAATATAGGTATTCCAAGTCCGCCAAGCGAGCGGTTTACAGGATCAATGGGGGAGCTTGGCGGCGTGAGAGCGGCGGATGACCGGGGATACGACCCTGTCGGACACGTGGAAATCCCAAACCGCTGCGCTTGGGGAGGCGGCAAAACTCTCCGCGAGCGCCGTTAACTCGGACAGATCGTCCACCCGCGTCCCGTCGAGCCCGAAGCCTCTCGCGATCCGCCCGAGATCCGAGCGGCCAAAGACAGCGCCATCATCCGACAAACCTTCGGATCGGAGCTTATGAATTTCCGACCCGTACGCACCGTCGTTCATCACGCAGATCAGTATCTTCATTCCCTGTCGGCGGATGGTCTCCAACTCCTGCACATGCATCAGGAAGCTGCCGTCGCCATCGAACAGCACGACCGGCCGCTCAGGGCGCGCCTGGGCCACGCCCATGGCATAGGAGATTCCGTTGCCGATGGCCCCGAACTCCCGGATGGTATGAAAGTGCTCGACAGGCCGCCGGGGCATCTGGGCAAAGAAGAACGAGCAGTGCCCCGAGGAGTTCACGAACTCCCACCCCATGGGAAGCGCGGCGTCCAAGGCAGAGGCTACCTCTCGAGGATCAAGCAACCCAGGCGCGATCTCGAAAGGTTCGCTGTCCGCGGGCGCGTTGGCAATACGGGCCACCAGTTCCTCGTTGCGCCAATTGGAGGTGCTGGTCGGTTTTCCGCCAAGGCGATCCAGCAGAGCTTCAGCGCCCAGGCGCGCATCGGCGCGGATCTGGGTCTGGGAGGCAACTCTGCCTTGGCTTACCGCTGTCGGGTGAATGTCGATCTGCAAAACCTTGCTGGCGGGGAAAAGCTTGCCTGCATCTGAGTTGTGACTGGCAAGGCTGCATCCGACGGCGACCACGAGGTCGCACTCCGCAAAGCAGGCGCGCGCCACCTCGGTAGAGAACCCACCGGCCACGCCAAGATAGAACGGGTCCTCGCGGAAGAGCCCACGGGCAGGCAGAGTCGTCGCGAGCAGGGCACCGGTCCTCTCCGCGAGCCTCTCCAAGGCGGGTCCGGCGCCCGCACGAACGGCTCCCAGCCCCGCCATGATGATCGGGCGCTCTGCCGAGGCGATCAAATCCGCAGCCGCCTCCAGGTCTTCCGGGTTTGGCGGGACAGGCTCCGGTCGCGGGCGTATCGCATGAGAGGGGGAGGGCAATTGCTGCTCACCGCTCCAGGCCAGCATTTGGATGTCCATGGGCACGCCGAGCACCACCGGGCGCTGCTCCTCAGCGGCCTGCAAGAAGGCGTCGCGTATCTGGGTCGGCATGCGCGGCGGGTGGTGCAGCTGGTGATAGGCGGCCCCGCAGGCGGTAACGAAGGCGGACTGCTCGATTGCCTGATTGTACCAACCCGCCTTGAGCGGCGCTTCGCCGGCAAAGATCACGAGCGGTATATGTGCACGAACAGCGGCGGGCAGGGCGGTCAGTATCTGCGTCAGACCCGGGCCGCAGGTAACGCTGGCGACACCGATGCGCCCGCTCGCCCGAGCATAGGACATGGCGGCGGAGACCGCGCAATGCTCATCCCGCACATAGACGAAACGGCAACCCTTCGACGCCAGATCGGTCGCCCAGTTCATGTTTGCGTCACCCAGCAGGGCGAAACAATCCACTACCTCTTCATGAAGGAAGGCATCGGCCAACACTTCGAAGACTTTTCTATCGGTCATGAATCTTTCCAGCGTGAGGGCCATCAAGCCCAGATACTAGGTCAGCGGCCAGGGAAGCTTGACGAACTCCTGTAGCAGGCCTGGCGGGAAGTCGCGGTTCAACGACCCGGCCAAGAAACAGATAAAGCCCACTGCCAAGGCTGAAAAGATCAAGGTTCTGAGCCAGGATATGCGAGCGCGTATCCGCAGGAAGCTGACGAAGAAGATCGAGAGCGCGATGATAAATCCCAGAAGGCTGGACAGAACCAACAGGAAGGCGAACCAGGAAAGCGTCGGCCAAAGGCCGTGTTCCGCGCCGCCGTCTTCCTTACCTTCCTCCATATCCGCAAAGACCGCATCGTCTTCCGGCGAGCGCATCATGCGAATGAGCAGGATCAGGCAGCCACAGAGCGTCACGGCGCCCACAGTCACCGGGAAGATCTTGTCGCCCATCCGACTGATGGACAGCGCGTCGATCCAGGCGACGAGCAGGTAACCTGTGATGCAAAGCAGGAAGATGAAGGGCGCCCGCTTCTTGCCGGTTGGCGGGTGATCGGATCCCAGGATCTGCTTGCCCTGCCGGATACCGATCACGACTGAAAAGATGGTCAGCGCCAGGAGGATCAGGACAATGGGCGAAGCGATGTACTCGAACCCGGCCTCAAGGCTGCGCTGAAAGCGCGCGCCTGCGATCTGGTTGGCCATGTTCGAGAAGGCTTCGGCCTGGTGAGAGAGCACGAAGCCGATCAGGAACGCCGGGCGGGACCATTCGAAGCGGCGCAGAAAGATACCGAGCACGCCCACCGCCATCAAAGCGATCAGGTCGCCCAGGGACTGGCGGGACTGAAAGGCGGCGAAGGCGATGACCATGAAGAGGAAGGGCGCCACCAGCGTGAAGCGGATCGTCGTCAGCTTGGCGATCTGCCCGGACAGCAGGATGCAAAGGCCCGCGCCGAGGACGTTCGCAAGCGCCAGCGACCAGACGATGGTGTAGGTGATATCCAGGTTATGGCGCACCATGTGCGGCCCCGGGTCATAGCCCAAGAGCGCAATGCCGCCGAGGAAGACCGCCATGGAGCCGGAACCGGGAATGCCAAAGATCAGCGTGGGAACGAGACCGCCGCCTTCCTTGGCGTTGTTCGAGGACTCAGGACCGATCACGCCCCGGATCTCGCCCTTGCCAAAGTTGCTCTTGTTCTTCGTCCATTGGACGGTGAAGCCATAGGTGATCCAGTCCACCACGGACCCACCGAGGCCGGGGATCACGCCGACGATCACGCCGATGCCAGAACAGCGGATCGACAGCCAGATGTTGCGCCACCAGTCGCGCAATCCATCAATCCAGCCGCGCCCGAGACCGCCCGATTTGGAGATGGCCCGGTCATGCCGCAGCAGGGCGACGATCTCAGGAATGGCGAAGATACCGAGGCCGACGATGACCAGCGACAGGCCATCGATCAGGTAGGGAATATCGTAGGTCGACATGCGCAGGCTGCCGCCCGCAGCAGCCTCGCCGATCGTGCCCACCATGAGGCCAAGGCCCGCCGCCACGATCCCTTTCATAGGAATCCGCCCGGCCAGGATCGCCACCATGGACAGGCCCAGGATCGTTACCATCAGCATTTCGGGAAGCCCGAAGGCCAGAATCATCGGCCGTGCGATGAGTATGAAGAAAGTCAGGATCACGGCCCCGAACAGGCCGCCGAAAAGCGAAGAGATGAAGGCCGCGGACAGCGCGCGCGCCGCTTCGCCTTTCTTGGATAGGGGAAAGCCGTCGAGGACCGTCGCCTGGCTTGCGGTCGATCCGGGAATCCCCAACAAGACGGATGCAAAGGTATCCGAGGTCGGCACCACGGCGACCAGCCCGACCATGAGGGCCAGACCCGATACCGGCTCCATCCCGAAGATAAATGGCAGCACCAGCGATAAACCGGCGATGCCGCCCAAGCCGGGAAAGACCCCGACCGAAAGGCCTAGCAGCACGCCAAGAAAGAGGAAGCCCAATTGCTCGGGCTGCAGGATGAGCGCGAGCGCTTCGCCCAAGGCTGGAAGTGCGGTACCAATCAGATCCATGTCAATGCCGCCGGGTCAAACGGGAAGGGAGGCCCTGCGCGGAACGCGCAGGGCCAATGGCTTCTCGATTTATGATCGACTATTCGAGGGTGACCCCGTAGTCGGCCTCAAGCCAGTCGATGACGTACTGCTTGGCGGAAGGCGGCACGTTGGTCGCAAGCGACTTCGCCTTGTCAGCAGCCTTACCGGTCATCTGCGGGTATGTACCGAGCGTTGCTTCGGAGATCTCAGCGAAGTCCGGGCGAGCTAGCACCTTCTTGATGGCCGCGTCATACATCGCCACAACCTCCGCCGGAGCCTCTTTGGGCAGGAAGATCATCTTCTGCGCCGGGAAGCCGGAGATGAAGAAGGCCTTCCAGGCTTCCCAGGCGTCGCCGCTGGTCTCACAACCCTCGGTCGCCTCGCAGACTTCCTTGAAGGTCGGGATCTCGGGGAAGTTCGGATCGCGGATGATGTTGCCGTCATCATCAAGGCCGCCCCAGGTCATCATGGGAACGGCAAGACCTTCCTCCACCATCGGGACGACGCTGCGCAGATAGGCGGGCGTGGTCTGATAGTCGATGTTGGCCTCTCCGCGTTCGAACATCAGACGGCCATCGCCGCGCCCTTCGATGCCGAAGACGGGATCAACCGTCATGCCCAGCATCTTCCACGCGAGGTTGGCGACCAGATCGAGACGCGTCGCGCCCTGGCTGCCCCAAATAAAGTTGATGTCCTTCAGGTCGTCCGCGTCGCCATCGAACTTCGCGGCGATATCGGGCGGCAGATAACTGACGCCGCCAACACCGGAGGCCAGCACGACCTGCCAGTCGTTGTACTCATAGCGCACCCGCGGATCGCCCAGCAGGTAAGGGAACTGTGTGGAACCGGAAGACCCGAAGATCAGGGTACCGTCGGCGGTCGTCTGTTCCTGGAACCAGTTAGCCCCCTTCGTAGAACCCGCGCCAGGCATGTACTTCACGACCACGGTCGGGTTGCCCGGCAGCGCTTCGCTCAACAGCGGCGCATAGAAGTTAGCCCAACGCGCAGAACCGCCGGACTCTGAGAAGGGGATAACGTACTCAACAGTCTTGCCTTCCAAAGTCTGCGCTTTGGCCTCATGGGCCGGCGTCAGGGCAAGTCCGCCCGCCGCCAGGGCAAAGGCGGAAAGAGAAAGGGTTTTGGTCAGTAACTTCATTAGGTCCTCCCTAGATGTTTGCTAAGCTTGTATCCGGATTGCCCGGTCAAGCTGCTTTGAGTTTCGCGAGTTTGACACATTCCGCGATTGGAGTCCTCACCCTCCGAATTTCATTGAAGTTTGCCAAATTGAAACAACGTCGCCGTCATTGATTCTGCCCTCATCAATCCTTTTCTCGTTCGGATTTGCCGGACACTTCCCTAAGAATGTTCAAGAAGCGCTCCTGGGGCGGCCCCGGAAGCCAGTCTTCACGCCATGTCATCCCGATGGCCCGTCCGCTATCCGGCAAGGTGATGTCGATCCTCGTGAGCAGCTTCGCCTCGAAATCCTGCGCAGCCTGCCGCTTGGATAGCAGGGCCAAGCGATCCGAGTTGAAAAGAATGCCCTTTAAAACGCTGTGCGATCCCGTTTCGATCGGCGCGGGAACAGATGCCGGAACCCTCCGCGTGTCTAGCATCTGATCGAAGTAGCTTCGCGAAGGGGCCCCCATACGAGGTGCCACCCAGGGATATCCTGCGACCTCCTCCATCGTGATATTCCGGCGATGAGTCAAGGGGTGTCCGACCCTCGCCACAACAGAAAGAGAGTCGTCGAACAACCTTTCCTGCACCAGCCCGTTGGGCAGTTCTTCGTGACGAAGGGCCCCGATCAATAGGTCGAGATCCCCTCGAAGCAACCCTCTCGCAAGGGGCGTGTAGTACCCATCGACCACACGGCAGATAACGCGCGGGTACTCGCCTGCGAATAGATTGAGAGCCCGGGGCAGGATGGAGCTCTGCGCCAAAGGCAAGCATCCGATTGAAAGCCGCCCTTCAAAATCACCTTGCAAGCCCCTGACGTCATAGACCGCTTGACCGAACTCCCTGAGGGCGAGCTTTGCGTTCCGGGTGAGCGCCTCCCCACTGCGGGTCGGCTTCAGTCCCGACGAGGTGTTCTCGAAGAGCGCGATCTCGAACTGCAGTTCGATCTCACGGCAGGCACGGCTGACGGTGGAGGCATCCCGCCCGAGTTGGATGGCGGCCTCACGGAACCCGCCGGCATCGACTGTCGCGACGAGGCTGCGAAGCTGGCCCAGGGTGATCTGATGATGGAAGTAAGGCTTGCCCGCGATACGGTCTGCCCGCCTTAGAAACTCGAACCCGCGGCGCGTGCGGGCAATGAATAGACTACCGGCGTCTGTCGGGTGCATGCCCCCGCCGCTGCGGCGGAACAGGAGAACGCCGAGCTCTTGTTCGATCTTCGCAATCCCTTGCGTCAGAGCCGGTTGAGACAGATTGATTTCCTGAGCCGCGCGGGAGAGGGTGCCCTGATCCGCCACCGCGACGGCGCCCAGAAGGTGCCGAAGGTTTGGAATGGAGACTTCAGCGCCCATCCTGGAACTCCTCCCGCTGCGCTAAATGAATAGCACCGCAAAAGGGCCGGTTCCATCGGCATTTAAGCCTCTAGCCTTCCTGCCGCCCCAATCGTTGGGAAAGAAGTTGCCGGACCAGGACAGCAAGGGTATCCCCCTCCACGCTCAAACCGCCCATGCGGTCCTGTACGCCAGCAATCTCGCGTGCCAGCCCGCCGCTCAAGCCGAGTTCGTCGAGCGTCGCGCAGCTCTCCATCATCTCAGCAGCGCGGCTCTTTCCATGTCTTGTGGAGAGCTCGAAGTGGTAGTCGGCGATGCGCGGCCACTCGAGCCCCGGATAACTCTTCGAAAGCGAAGCCAAGATGTCGTCGAAGCAGCCCGAGGCAGCAGCGGCGAGGAGACATTCCACCGTGATCGCTTCCAGGCCCTTCACGAAAA
>JARRJC010000070.1 GCA_037379885.1 Limibacillus sp. | reverse complement strand
GGCCTATCTCCACATGGGCGCGAAGCCCAGCTTCACCTGCGCGCCCTATCACCTCGAGGACAAGCCAGGCGCGGGCGAGGACATCGGCTGGTCGGAATCGAACGCGGTGATCTACGCCAACAGCGTGCTGGGCGCGCGCACGGCCAAGCACCCGGATTTCCTGGACCTCTGCATAGCTCTGACGGGCCGCGCACCGGAGGCGGGCGTCTACCTGGCGGAAAACCGGCTGGCCCGCCGCGTGATCGAGGTGGCGCTTCCGGACGGCCACGACGACGCCTTCTGGCCCCTGCTCGGCTGGCTCGCCGGGGAGAAGTCTCCGGACAGGATCCCGCTGCTGACCGGTCTGGAGGCCTCAGCCCCTTCGGAGGACGATCTGAGAGCGCTCTGCGCGGCTTTCGGCACCACCTCGGCCGCCCCGATGCTGCACGTCGCGGGGGTCACTCCCGAAGGCGGCCTGTCGCCTGCGCCGAACGCCGAGCGGCTGCGCATCACGAAGCAGGATCTGCTGCGAGCCTGGCAGGGCTTCAATGGCGGCGGCCAAGCCGTGGAACTGGTGTCCCTGGGCAGCCCCCACTTCTCTCTGGCCGAGACCCGCCGTTTCGCTGAACTCATGGAGGGTGCGAAGCGGCATCCGGGGGTGTCGGTCATCATCACGCTTGGCCGGGGCGTCCAGGCGGCGGCCAAAGCCGAAGGGCTTTTGTCCCGTTTGGAGGAGGCGGGCGTCCTCGTGGTGCCGGACATCTGCTGGTGTTCGATCACCGAGCCCGTGCTGCCGCCGCAGGCGCGGACCTTGATGACCAACTCCGGCAAGTACGCGCACTACGCGCCCGGTCTTTGCGGACGGGAGGTGCGCTTCGGCAGCCTTGCCGACTGCGCGGCCGCGGCGAAATCCGGCTCTGCGCCCAAGGAGCCGCCCGTCTGGCTGACTTGACGGAGGCGGCCCCGAGGTCGCCTCGCGCTCGCGGCCTGAATTCCCGCCGGACAAGGCTTGCGCCCGAACGCAGTCAACCTATGCTGCCTTTTCCTTTCGATGGAGATTGAGGCAGGCCATGACGAACCGACTCCTTGCCCGGGCGCGCGAACTCGCCCCTGTCTTTGCGGAGCGGGCGCATCGCTGGGACGCGGAGCGCGCGTACTGCTGGGACAACGTGCGCGACCTGACGGACGCCCGGCTCATGGGCATGACCATTCCCAAAGAGTTGGGCGGGCAGGGCGCCAGTTTCCTGGACGTGGTCCAGGTGGTCGAGGAGATCGCGAAGGCCTGCACCTTGAGCGCGCGCATCGTGGTCGAAGCGAACATGGGCGGCATCAGCGCGGTCATGGCCTATGGCAGCGAGAAGCAGAAGGCGTTCTGCGCGCCCATCGTGCTCGCCGGCGACAAGCCCGCGATCTGCATCACCGAGCCGGAGGCCGGCAGCGCCGCGACCGAGATGCGGACGACGGCGCGCAAGAAGGGCGGCAGCTACCTGTTGAACGGCTCGAAGCACTGGATCACGGGCGGCGGCGTCTCGAAGCTGCACCTGATCTTCGCACGGGTTCTGGATGAGGCGGGCGAGGAGCTCGGTATCGGCGGGTTCATCGTCCACGCCGATTCTTCCAGCGGCGATCTGCCCAAGGGCTTCGAGGTGGTCGGCCGGGAGAGGACCATGGGCCTTTGCGGCATGCCGGAGGCCGAGTTGCGCTTCACCGACCTGGAGGTGGGCGAGGCCTGGATGCTGGTCCCGCCCTCCGGCCTCAAGCGCGGCTTCGCCGATCTCATGAACGCCTACAACTCCCAGCGGGTCGGGGCGGGCACCATCGCGATGGGGGTTGCCGCCGGCGCCTACGAGCACGCCAAGCGATACCTGCTCGATCGCGAGCAGTTCGGGAGGCCCCTGGCGGAGTTCCAGGGCCTGCAATGGATGGTCGCGGACATGGATACCCAAGTGCACGCCGCCCGCCTGTTGCTTCAGGAGGCGGCGGCCTCTCGCGGCCCCAACGGCAGCCCCTTCCCGGACATGGTCATGGCGGCCCGCGCCAAGCTCTTCGCCTCCGAGATGGCGATCAAGGTGGTGAGCGACGCGCTCCAGGTCTTCGGCGCGCGGGGCTATGGCGACAAGGAACCGCTGGAGCGCATGTACCGCGATGTCCGCATGTTCACCATCGGCGGGGGCACCGCGCAGATACTGCGCACCCAGGTCGCGGGCGCAGCCCTCGGGATCAAGACACCGCAGACGCGTGGCGGTTACGCCAAGGCGGCCGCCCGGAAGGAGCAACAGCAATGAGCGGACCGCTTGAAGGCCTTCGGATTCTGGACCTGAGCCGGATCCTCGCGGGGCCCACCTGCACCCAGCTTCTGGGCGACCTGGGCGCAGACGTGATCAAGGTGGAAAACCCCAAGACCGGGGGCGACGATACCCGGACCTGGGGGCCGCCCTTCGTCGGGAACAGCGACGGCACGCCTTCGGACCTGAGCGCCTATTTCGTCTGCGCGAACCGCAACAAGCGCTCCATCGCCCTCGATATTTCAAGCGAGGAGGGGCAGTCGGTGGTCCGCAAGCTGGCCCAGGACTGCGATGTCCTGATCGAGAACTTCAAGCCCGGCGCGCTTGCCAAGTACGGGCTCGACTACGCCAGTCTTTCCGAGGAAGCGCCGCGGCTGGTCTACTGCTCGATCTCCGGATACGGACATACGGGGCCGAACGCCCAAAAGCCCGGCTACGACCTCATGGCCCAAGCCTACGGCGGCATCATGTCCCTGACCGGCGAGCCGGAGGGCGAGCCCATGAAGGTCGGGGTCGGGATCGCCGACGTCATGTGCGGCATGTACGCGGCGACCGGGATTCTCGCTGCCCTGCGCCACCGCGACCGTCACGGAGAAGGGCAGCACATCGACCTGGCGCTGGTCGACAGTCAGGTCGCCTGGCTCATCAACGAGGGCGTCAACTACCTGACCAGCGGAGAGGTGCCCAAGCGCCGGGGCAACGGCCATCCGAACATCGCGCCCTATCAGGTCTTCGCGACCGAGGACGGGCACGCGGTCATCGCGGTCGGCAACGATACGCAGTTCGCCCGCTTCGCGGCCTGGCTGGGGCGGCCCGAGTGGTCCGCCGATATCCGCTTCTCGACCAACCCCGCCCGCCTCGCGAACAGGCAGGAGTTGATCCCCATGATCCAGGAGCTGCTGGAGGCGATCCCGACCGACCGGGTGATCTCGGAACTGGAGGCGATCAAGGTCCCCGTGGGTCCGGTGAACCGCCTCGACCGCGTCTTCGGATCGGATCAGGTGGCCGCCCGCGGCATGGTGGTGGAGATGCCGGACGAGGCGCTCCAGGACGGGCAGCTGAAGGTCATCGGCAACCCCTTGAAGTTCTCCAAGACGCCGGTGTCCTATAGCCGCCGGCCGCCCCGCTGCGGGGAACACACCAAAGAGGTCCTGGACGATCTGGACTGAACCGACGGATCGGGGCGCTGTTGCCGGCCCGCGCTCAAAGGGCGAAGAGCGGCAGGGCTTGGTCCAGGCCGCGGACCTTGTGCTCGCCCAGCCCGCGCCAATCCCCGCCGGCCTTTTCGGTGAAGGGGCCGCTCGCAAGCAGGGGTTCGCCAAGGCTCTTGGTCAGGTCCTGTATCCGTGCGAGCTCGTTTATGGACGACCCTATCGCGGTGAACTGCAAACGGTCGGCGGTGCCGATGTTGCCGTAGATGAAGGAGCCGTAGTGCAGCGCGACCTCGAAATAGGCGTTCAGGGCGGCCAGGAAATCCTCAGGTGTCAGGCGCTCGGCCAGGGCGGTCGAACCGCGCAGGTCGCTGTACCAAAGCGCGCCTGAAATCCTCTCTCCGTCGCCTCGGCGGATCGCGCCGCTTAGGACCCGCTCGCCCGCCGTCCTTCCCAGATAGGCCGAGGCGATGTTCTCGGCGATCTGCCGTTCGATCCGGGACTTCAGGGCATAGGCGAGCGGCTGCATCACGCTTCTGATATCGCGCAGGTGGCCGTCCGTGAAGCCGCGCGGGCGATCGGTGAGCCAGGAAGAGAGAACCCCCTCGTTCCAATCCGACTGGAAAGGCACGCCCAGGCAGAGGTAGTCGGTGCCGCCCGTCTCCTTCAAATCCTCCAGCAGGGGGAAGTCCAACTGCGCATTCCGGCCCACCAGCCGCCGCCGCAGGAAGGGCAGCTGGCTGCTGTGTAGCAGATGCAGCGGGCTGCGCAGCCACTGCTCGCGCGTCTCGCCGCCTTGCAGATGCAATTGGTTGCCGATGCCCTCGTCCGTCCAGATCAGGGACGCCGCCTCGTAGAGGGGATGCAGGATGCGGAAGGACACGAAGCCCCGTATCAGGGGAACGCCGCCCGCGCGAAGGCCTTTGCATCAGGCGTCGAACAGTTCCTCCATGCTGGCGCCCAGCAACGCCTTGTCCTCAAGGCGCTCTATGACTGCCGTGGCGGAGGTGGAGGGAGCCCTTCTTAGTCTCATGGCGCCGATCTTAGCGCCCTCGGGCCCTTACTTCACTCAGATAGCGAAAACGGGGTCCTCTCGATTGAGTGGAGCCGCTGCCAATCGAGGTGCCGCTATTTGTATTGATGAACGCGGAGACGCTGGTCTGTTGTCCAGCCGAGCCTGTCGCGCCGGTGGTTTGGGCAATGGCGGTGTTGTGGTCGACCGGCCCCATGGCGACTAAAGCCGTGGAGAGCGCGTCGAAACGGGCAGTCACCTTCTGGGCAATGGGGCCAATGACGAAGATCGCGACTGCGGTTATCATGCCGATCAGCAGGGTGTGCTCGATCAGCGCCGCGCTGTCGTGGCGTGAAGGGAGACCAGCTCCGGGCCCCGCTTTTCTGGAGGTAAACCGCCATGCCGACAAGACCGGTGGTCATCCGCACGACGCCCGTGGAACTGCGCCTGCCCAACGACCTTCTCGCCTACTTGACGCAACGCGCCGAGGCCGAGGAGCGGAGTCTGAGCAGTCTGATCGTGCATTTGCTCCGGGAAGCCAAGAGAGCGGATCAGTCCAAAGAGGTTTGAGAAGAGTGGGCGTGCCCCGGCGCGAGTAGCGACCTATTCTCAAGTAGGGCAATCAGGACAGGTGGGAGGCTGCATGCCGCTTTCGACAGAGCCGAACTGGCAGTATCTTCTGCGAGATTTCATGGAGCTCTACCAGACCGGCTCGGCCGGCGGCAGCGCCAAGATACGCAGCCATATGGCGGAGGTGCGCAGGGCGCTGGGCAAGGTGATCGACGATGACCCACCGGTTGAGAAAAGCGTCGGCGAGGAGTTGCCCGTCTGCGTGCATCTCGACCGCGCGCTCAGCAGCGCCACCGGCTACAAGACGGCCCGGCTCGCCCGTTCGGTCGGAGACCTGCGTCAGCATCTGACCTGGCGCTACGGCTACGAGAAGGTGCCGCGCGGCTTGAAGCTCAAGTACGGCTATACCGAGGTGCTGGGACCGACCGGGCCGGTGGTCAGCGAGCGGATCATCCTGGGGCTGGTGCTCTTCGCCCCCAAGACCACCTATCCCGCGCACAGCCACAAGGGCATCACGGAGAGCTACATCTGCATTTCCGGGCACAGCTCGGAGAACGACGTTGGGGTCTATGCGCCGGGTTCGCTGATCTTCAACCCGCCGGGGCAGCACCACCGCATCACCACGGCGGACCGCGAGCCCTGTCTGCTCGCCTACGCCTGGACTGGAGAGGCCGCATCCCTGAAGAACCAGAAGATGACCTTCTCGAGGAGCTAACGGCCCGACTGCCCCCGACCCCCTTTTACACCCGGCATGTGAGAGTTCTCTTATGCTACGGCTGGAATCGGCTGGCCCGGTCTGTATACTCCGGCTCAGCCCATATCAGGCACAAATGACAGGGAGTCATAAAAAAATGAGGAAAATCTTAGGCTTAGCCCTTACCGCGTCGCTGATGAGCGGCGCTGCTGCGGCGCAGGACGTCAAGATCGGGATGCTGCAGGGCTTCACCGGCCCGACGGAATCGCTGGTTGCGCCCATGGCGCTCGGCGGTGAACTCGCCATCCAAGAGGTCTCGGACAGCGGGCTTTTCCTGGGCGGCAGGAAGGTGGTCTCCGTGCGCGGCGACAGCACCTGTATCGACGCCTCCGCCGCCACGGCGGCCGCCGAGCGGCTTCTGACCTCCGAAGGCGTGGTCGGCATCAACGGCGCGACCTGTTCGGGCGCCACCACGGCGGTCTTGAACAACGTCGTGCGCCCCAACGGCGTGGTCATGATCTCGCCCTCGGCGACCTCGCCCGCGCTGACCACCATCGAGGACGATGGCTACTTCTTCCGCACCGCGCCTTCCGACGCCCGCCAGGGTCAGATCATCGCTGACATTCTGAGCGAGCGCGGCATCAAGACGGCTGCCGTGACCTACACCAACAACGACTACGGCAAGGGTCTGGCCGATTCCATTCAGGCCGCCTTCGAGGCTGCCGGGGGCACCGTGACCGCCGTCGCCGCCCATGAGGACGGCAAGGCCGACTACTCGGCCGAGGTCGCCACGCTGGCCGCGGCCGGTGGTGAGATCCTCATCGTCGCCGGGTATCTCGACCAGGGCGGAAAGGGCATGATCCAGGCCGCGCTCGACACCGGCGCCTTTGACCGCTTCTTCCTGCCCGACGGCATGGTGGGCGAGTCCCTGACCGACAACTTCGGCAGCGCCATCGACGGCTCCATCGGCACCAACCCGGGCACCGACAGCCCCGGCGCTGCGATGATGGCCGAGATCGCCCAGGGCAAGGGCTTCGCCGGTGACGATCCCTACGTGCCGGAAGCCTACGACGCTTCGGCCTTGTTGCTGCTGGCCATGCAGTCGGCCGGCACCACCGACAGCGCGGTCTATAAGGACCACATCATGAAGGTGGCGAATGCTCCGGGTGAGAAGATCTATCCGGGCGAGCTCGCCAAGGCCCTTCAGATCCTGGCCGACGGCGGCGATGTCGATCTGGTCGGAGGCACCGCGCTGGAGCTGATCGAGCCCGGCGAATCCTCCGGCAGCTTCCGCGAGACGGAGGTTAAGAACGGCGAGTTCACGACGGTCAAGTATCACTGATCGTCAGCCGGTACGCGTCAGGCCGCCTTCCGGTCCCGCCATGCCTCATGGCACGGACCGGCGGGCGGCCTCTCGCTTCTGCGCATCATGATACGGGTCGACAACGTAAAGCGGTATTTCGGCGGCATCCATGCCGTGGACGGCGTTTCCTTCGAGATCGCCGAAGGCTCGATCACGGGATTGATCGGGCCGAACGGCGCGGGCAAGACGACCCTTTTCAACATCATCGCCGGGGCCATTCCCCCTTCCTCGGGGAAGGTGTGGCTGGACGGCGAGGACGTGACCGGCCTGGCGCCCTACGCGCTGTTCCACAAGGGCCTCTTGCGCACCTTCCAGATCGCGCACGAGTTCTCCAGCCTCACCGTCCTCGAGAACCTCATGATGGTGCCGGGCGATCAGCCGGGCGAGGACCTGCGCCACGCGTGGTTCGCCCCCGCCAAGGTCCGCGAGGTCGAGGAGCGCATCAGACGGCGCGCCCTTGAGGTCATCGAATTCCTTGAGATACCCCATCTGACCGAAGAGCGGGCGGGCAACCTTTCCGGCGGACAGAAAAAGCTGCTGGAGTTGGGCCGCACCATGATGGTGGACGCCAAGGTGGTCCTGCTCGACGAGGTCGGCGCCGGGGTCAACCGGACCCTGTTGAAGACCATCGCCAGCTCGATTCAGCGCCTCAACCAGGAGCGCGGCTACACCTTCTGCATGATCGAGCACGACATGGACTTCATCGAACTGCTCTGCGACCCGGTCATCGTGATGGCCGAGGGCAAGCTCCTCACCCAGGGCAGCGTCACCGAGGTCAAGAACAACGAGGAAGTGATCGAGGCCTATCTGGGCACCGGCCGCAAGCATGAGCGGGTTCATCCCTCCGCTGCCTCCACGCAGTCACCCGGAGGGTCGGAGGCATGAGCTTTCTCTCCGCCACCGGCATGACGGGCGGTTACGGCGGCGTGGACATCATCCACGACTGCGAGATCAAGGTCGAAAAGGGCGAGATCGCCGTGGTGGTGGGGCCGAACGGGGCCGGCAAATCGACCGCCATGAAGGCCGTCTTCGGCATGCTCCAGCTCCGCGAGGGCTCGGTGGTCCTGGATGGGGAGGACATCACCGCCATGGCGCCGCAGGACCGCGTCGCCCACGGCATGGGCTTCGTGCCGCAGAACCGCAACGTCTTCGTGTCGCTCACCGTGGAGGAGAACCTGGAGATGGGCGCCTTCATCCGCGAAGACGACATCACCGACAGCCTTGAACAGGTCTACGGGCTCTTCCCCATTCTCCAGGAAAAGCGCAAGCAGCCGGCGGGCGAGCTTTCGGGAGGGCAGCGCCAGCAGGTGGCGGTGGGACGCGCGCTCATGACCAAGCCGACGCTTCTGATGCTGGACGAGCCCACCGCGGGCGTCTCGCCCATCGTCATGGATGAGCTGTTCGACAAGATCATCGAAATCGCGCGCACTGGCGTCGCCATCCTGATGGTCGAGCAGAACGCGCGTCAGGCGCTGGAGATCGCCGACCACGGCTTCGTGTTGGTCCAGGGACGCAACAAGTTTACCGACAGCGGTGAAGCGCTGCTCGCCAACGAAGAGGTCCGCCGCTCCTTCCTGGGCGGCTGATCGGGGGTTATATGGACATCCTCAACGCCTTCGCGCTTTTCGCCAACTTCGTCCTGGTGCCGGCCACGGCCTACGGGGCGCAGCTTTCGCTGGGCGCGCTGGGCGTGACCCTGATCTTCGGAATCCTGCGCTTCGCCAACTTCTCGCATGGCGAGCTGATGTCGTTCGGGGCCATGGCGACCATCCTCATGACCTGGGGACTTCAGAACGCGGGCGTCAGCATCGCGCCCTTCCCGACCGCGCTTCTGGCGCTGCCCTTGGGGGTCCTGGCCGCGATTCTCTGGGCCCTGCTCACGGACCGCTTCGTGTTCCGCTTCTACCGGAAAAAGCGCTCCAACCCCATCGTCTTCGCCATCGTCTCGGTCGGCGTGATGTTTGTCATGGCGGGTCTGATCCGCATCATCATCGGACCCGACGACCAAAGCTTCGCCGACGGGGCCCGCTTCATCATCACGGTGCGCGACTTCAGGGAAGCCACCGGCCTGGAGGAGGGGATCGGCATCAAGCAGAGCCAGGTCATCACCCTGGTGATCACGCTGATCGTGGTGGCGGCCCTCTTCTGGTTCCTGCAGAAGACCCGGTCCGGAAAGGCCATGCGCGCCTATTCCGACGACGAGGACCTGGCCTTGCTTTCCGGCATCAATCCCGAGCGCGTGGTGGCCATCGCCTGGATCATCGCCGCCGCGCTGGCGGCCATCGCCGGAACTCTCTACGGCTTGGACAAGACCTATAAGCCCTTCATCTTTCTCCAGATCCTGCTGCCGATCTTCGCGGCCACGATCCTGGGGGGCATCGGCCAGCCGGTGGGCGCCGTGCTGGGCGGCTTCATCGTCGCCTATTCTGAGGTCACCGTGACCTACGCCTTTCGCAAGTTCCTGGCCTACCTGGGGCCGCAGGATTGGGCGCCGGAGGGCTTGGTTCAGTTGCTCTCCACCGAGTACAAGTTCGCCGTCTCCTTCATCATCCTGGTCGCGGTCCTTCTGATAAGGCCGACCGGCATCATCCGGGGGAAGGTGATATGACCCGGCAAGTGGCGCTCTACTACGCGATCATGCTGCTGGTGCTGGCCGGGGTCGGTGTCTTCCAGAGCTGGAATGTCGCCTTCGGCATCATGAACCTCTGCCTGATCTCCGCGATCATGGCCCTGGGCGTCAACATGCAGTGGGGCTACGCGGGGCTCTTCAACGTCGGCATCATGGGCTTTACGGCCTTGGGCGGACTGACCGCCGTTCTGATCTCCATGCCCCCCGTGCCGGAGGCCTGGAAGGCGGCGGGCGGCGATCTGGGGCTGGCGTTGCTCAGCCTGCTGGGCGTGGTGGCGGCGGTTATCTTTGCCCGGCGCATGGTGCCCAAGGGGCTGAAACTTCTGGTTTCGATCGCAATCGTTATTCCAGGCTACTTCATCGTCTGGGCCTTCCTGGGTCCGGCCACCGAGGCCATCGAAGCCGTCGATCCGGCGCGCGCGGGCTATCTCGGCGGCCTCAGCCTGCCGGTCCTGATCGCCTGGCCCATCGGCGGGCTCGTCGCCGCCGGGGCCGGCTGGTTCATCGGCAAGATCGCCTTGGGCCTGCGCGCCGACTATCTGGCGATCGCCACGCTGGGCATTTCCGAGATCATCATCGCCGTCATCAAGTACGAGGAATGGCTGACCCGCGGCGTGAAGAACGTCACCGGCGTGCCGCGGCCCGTGCCCTATGAGGTCAATCTGGTGGAAGCCGCGTGGTTCGTAGATCTTGCGGCTTGGTTTGGCGCGGAGGACCTCTCCGAGGCGGCCAGCCTCTTTGTGAAGATCTGCTACGCGGTTCTGTTCCTGATCGTGCTCGCCATCGTCATGTGGTTCGCCGAGCGGGCGCTGAAGTCGCCCTGGGGCCGCATGATGCGGGCCATGCGAGACAACCGCGAGGCCGCGAACGCCATGGGCAAGAACGTCACGGCGCGTCATCTTCAGGTCTTCGTGCTGGGTTGCGCCACCTGCGGCATCGCCGGGGCCATGCTGGTGACCCTGGACGGCCAGCTTACCCCCACCAGCTACATCCCGCTGCGCTACACCTTCCTGATATGGGTGATGGTGATCCTGGGGGGCTCCGGCAACAACTGGGGCGCGGTCCTGGGCGGCTTCGTGATCTGGTTCCTCTGGGTGGAAGCCGAGCCCTTGGGCAACTGGTTCATGGCGACCATCACGGCCCCTCTGGGAGAGACCCATTGGCTGGCGCTGCACCTGCAGGCAGGGGCGGCCCATACCCGCTACGTGCTGATGGGCGCGATCCTGCTGCTGGTGATGCGCTTTGCCCCGCGCGGCTTGATCCCGGAACGCTAGGCTCCGGAGGGCGGCCAGGCGGAGCCCTAGAACTGGAACTCCGCGCGCGGCGGGTTGCCGTCTTCGATGCTGTAGGAGGTCCGGCACTCCGGCAGGCGCGCGGGGTCGACGCCATATTCGCCCTGAAGGTATTCCCGAACCGCCTGTCCCCGTTCGGTCGCCAGCTTCAGCAAAGCCTCGACCTCCTGCTCGGACGGCGGCGGGATCTCCGGCAGGTCCGGCTTCGGCGCGGCGGTCGCGCCCTGTCCGGCGGCGGCCCCGGCTTCGGGGTCTTCTTCGGGCGGCGGGGCCTCTGTGGGTGCGGGCGCGCTGTCCGGCGGGCCGCCCCTGAAGGCGATCAAGTCGGCGCGCGCGGCCCGCCCGCAGGCGCGGATGCTGAGCCCCGGCCGCTCGGCGAAGAGACCGCCGAAGTGATCGGCCACCTCCTTGCCGGCCTCCGTCAGGTTGGTTGTTCCCGCTTCGAAAGTCGCAGGCTGCATCTCGAAGCTGTTGCCGCCCTCGCCGAACCAGTTGGTCGGGAAGAGGGAGGCCATGGCCCCTGAGATCGCCTTGTTGATGGCCTCGCTGTAATCCACCACCGGGGAGGCGACGCTGCCTGATAGCGGGAAGCCCAGTTCGATCACGCCGTTGGCGTCCTTGAGCACGCCCACGGCGAAGCCGACCGGCAACCCGACGTTGGCTTTCAGCCGC
>JARRJC010000069.1 GCA_037379885.1 Limibacillus sp. | reverse complement strand
GTCGAAGGTCTGATCACCTTCATGGAGAAGGGGGGGAGCGACCCCGGTCCGATCAACCTGGGCAATCCGCATGAGGTCACCAAGCTCGAGTTGGCCGACGAGGTTCTGAAACTCACTGGCTCCAAATCCCGTATCGTCTATCGGGACCGGCCTGCGGACGATACAGCGCAACGGATGCCGGACATCTCGAAAGCCAGGACCTCGCTTTCCTGGGAGCCGAAGGTTTCTCTCACGGACGGCCTGAAGGAGACCATCAGGTACTTCCGCTCCCTGCTTTGATCAGACCGGTTCTCCAGCGGCGGCTTACGGCTCTCGCTCAGGGCGGGTAGTCGCGGGCCTCGCGGGGCTTGTAGGGGGGCAGGGATAGGCCGAAGGCGATGCCCGCGGCGCGCAGGGCGAAGGCGGACGCGAGACCGGCGGAGGCGGAGACCAGCACCGTCAGGTCCAGGGCCTCGGTTCCCGCTACATGGACGATGGCGCCCACCGCCGCCGCCGAGGCATAGACCTCCTTGCGCAGAATGAGCGGCAGTTCCTGGCAGAGAACGTCGCGGATCAGGCCGCCGAAGGTGGCGGTCATCATGCCCATGACGACGGCGATGAGAGGGTCCGCGCCGGCTCGCCTCGCCAGTTCCGCCCCCAGTACGCAGAAGGCCGCGAGGCCCAGCGCGTCCGCCCAGAGCAGCGCGATGAAGCGGCGCTGGACCAGATGCGCCGTCAGGAAGAGCAGCAGCGCCACGCCGAGACAGACCAGCAGGTAGCTGGTGTCGCCGATCCAGAAGACCGGGCGGTCGAGCAGCAGGTCGCGCAGCGTTCCGCCGCCGATGCCCGTCACGCTCGCCATCAGGGCGAAGCCGACGATGTCCATCTGCTTGCGTGAAGCGACCAGAGCCCCCGTGGCGGCGAAGACCGCGACCCCCAAGAGATCCATCCAATAGACGAAACCCACCATGACCGGCTCCCTGTCCTCTTCGTCATCCTGTCCGTGACCGTGTCCCGGCCGCTTTCGTCGCCGCCAAAGTGCGGGAGGCGGCGGGAGAACGACGGTCAACTCTGCTCAGAAAGGTGCGGAAGGCAACAGTCAAAAGGCGGCGATCCCACCGGGTCCCGCCGTTCCAATCGTGTTCCAATGAAAAAGCCAGGACTTCATGGCACACTCTGGGCCCTACGATCTGGCCTGGGTGAGTTCATGAGCGGCAATCTTCCAGAGTCTCCCTATGGCGAGCGGGCGGCGCCCGCGCCGGATACGCCTGCGCTGAAGGGTGAGACGAAAGCCGAGGTCTGCGTGGTTGGGGGCGGGTTCACCGGGCTTTCAGCGGCCCTGCGTCTGGCGGAGAAGGGCGTGGACACCATCCTGTTGGAGGCGGAGGAGCCGGGCTTCGGCGCTTCCGGGCGGAACGGCGGCCAGATCATCCCCGGTTTCAAACACGACCCGGAGGCCATGATCGCGCGCTTTGGCGCAGATAAGGGCGAGGCCCTGGCCGCCTTTGCGGGGCGCGCGCCCGATCTGGTCTTCGAGCTGATCGAGCGCCACGCCATGGACTGCGACGCCGTCCGCTCGGGCTGGTTGCAGGCCGCGCACGGCTCGGCCGCGCTTCCCGCCGTCGAATCCCGCGTGCGCCAGTGGCGCGAGCGCGGCGCGCCCATCGAGCTGCTGGGCGCGGAGGAAACCGAGAGGCTGACAGGCGCGCGGGGCTATGCCGGTGCCCTCCTGGATGCCCGGGGCGGCACGCTCAATCCGCTCGCCTTCGCCAGGGGTCTGGCGCGTGCCGCGCTCTCTGAAGGTGCGAGCCTTCATGGCGGCTCGCCGGTGACGTCCCTTCGAGAGGAGGGCGGCGGCTGGCGGGTCTCCACGGGGCGAGGCGGCGTTCGGGCCGAGCGCGTGCTGATCGCGACCAACGCCTATACCGGCGATTTCTGGCCGGGACTGGCTCAGAGCGTGATCCCGGTCTACAGCTACCAGATCGCGACCGAACCACTGAGCGCGAACCTCCAGGCAACGATTATGCCCAACCGCCTCGGCCTGTCCGACACCCGGCGGCTGCTGAACTATTGCCGCCAGGACGCGGGCGGTCGCCTGCTGGTGGGCGGCAGGGGCTATCGCCGCGAGTCGACGGACCCGGATGACTTCCAGGGCATCCGAAGGGCCCTGGGGCGGCTGTTTCCGTCGGTCATCGATGTCCCGCTTCGCTACTGCTGGAGCGGGCGGGTCGCCTTGACCCTGGACCACTGGCCCCACATCGGCGAGCTCGCGCCGGGGCTGTCGATCGCCTATGGCTTCAATGGACGGGGCGTGGCCATGGCGACGGCCACGGGCCGTCAAATGGCGGAGCATCTGGCGGGCGCGCCTTTGGAGACGCTGCCCTTGCCGGTGCGGCCCTTCAAACCCCTGCGGGGGCACGGCTATCTGCCGCCGCTGCTCGCCGCGGCCATCGGCGTCAAGAAGCTGCAGGACTGGTGGGAGATGCGCCGCTAGGACCTTTCGATCACTAGGACAGGCCGAGGCCGAGCGAAATACCTTGGACCCCGTCGCCGAAGAGGTAGCGGCCCATCAATCTTACGCGTTGCAGGTAGAGCGGGTGGTGCTCCCCCACGTCGAACTCGATGCCGCCGCCGACTTGACCCAGGAAATCGGCCCCGATGGCAAAGCGCTGATCGCCCATGAGATAGGATGCCGAGAACTCTCCGACAGCGCGCAAGGGGCGGTGGAAGGCCTGGTAGCCGGTCGGCACGCGCAGGCGCGACCAGAGCCCCAGCGTCTCCGCGCTCGCGCTGCCTTCGACGGCGCGCGAGGTCCCGGCGAAGGACTGGAGATGAATCTTGGTGTAGCGCAGTTCCACGTCGGCCTCGTAGTCCTCGCGGCGGCGCTCAAAGTCCAGCATCAGGGATCCGCCGAGGCCATAGGCGCTCAGCCGGCCGTTCCTGAGGAACTTCACCTTGTCCCTGATATCCTCGCTCAGAAAGCGGGACGCCAGGGACAGGTCGCTTTCTACATGGCCGAGCGAGAAGTTGGCGATGGGCCGCAGAACCAGTTCGTCGTTCAGCCGGAAATCCCAACCCGCCCCAACGGTTCCGGCGAAGTTGTTCCATTTGACCCGGTAGCGCCGTTCCTCCATGCCGTCCGAGAACACGAACTCAGGGTCGTAGCGGGCAAAGCCGGCGAAGCCCTCCAGATAGAGCGGTAGCTCGTCGCTGACCGTGAAGGCGCCGCCGAGCTGCGTGGCGAAGTAGTTGGCATCGTTCCGGTTGTTGGACTCTATGGCGACGGAACTGGCCGTCTCGCTGGGCACGATCGAAAAGCCGAGAACGGCCAAGACGCCGTTCGCCGTCGCGTTGAGATCGGCGAGCCCAATCGGCTCCGCCGCCTGAGCCCTATCCGCAGGATAGAGGAAGCAGGCGGCAGCGAGCAGCCTCGCCGCCCAACGTGCGGCCCCGCGGTATGAAACGGCATGCTGTTCAACCCAAGCCGGGACCATAAGGCACTCGGGAAACCCTGTTTGGATGATTATAGAGGGTATTGCGTAGAATCAGAACCATCAGGGGGCGGTGAAATCTCCGCTGTTCCCGCAGGGTGATCGATCTGTGATCATGCTGTGAAGGCGCTTCCGTCCAGCTGTCGAGTCCCCATATCGCGAGCGGTCCGCAAGAACTCCCCCTCGTTGAAAGGACAGGAGGTTTGGTTATGGATCGCTCTCTGAAAACCCTTCTTGTGGCTTCGGCCCCCTTGGCCCTGATGGCTATGTTCCTGGCCGCGCCTTTGGTCGCCCATCCGGGCGCCAAGTCGGCCGAGCAGCGCCAGCAGGCCCAACAGGAGGAGACGAAAGACCGGTCAGCGAAGGCCACAGGCCTGACGCTGAAGGATGTCGCCGATAACGCCGAGTGGCGCGTTAAGGCCGCCAAGTCGCTGAACTGAGCGCCTATCGGTTCGGCGCGGCGCCGCGTCCCGCGGTTCCGCTGAAGGTAATCGCCAAAACTCAACCAACGAAAGGAACCCATCATGATGGGCCTCAAACCGCTGTTTAGAAATCTCGCGCTTCCCATGGCCATGGTCTTCGCGATCGCCACGCTGCCCGCACCGCAGGCGGCGGCGGAGATGATCGCCACCGACCAGATCGTGAACGAAGAGCTGGCCGCCGACTCCCGCGACAAGGTGGAGAGCTTCCTGGCGCGCGACGACGTCCGCCAGCAGCTGGAATCGCTCGGTGTCGATCCGGGCGAGGCGCAAGCCCGCGTCGACAGCCTGAGCGATCAGGAGGCGATGCAACTCGCCCAGCAGATCGACCAGATGCCGGCCGGCCAGGGCGCCATCGGCGCGGTCATCGGCGCGGCTGTCCTGATCTTCATCGTGCTTCTGATCACCGACTTGCTGGGCTTCACCAGCGTGTTCGGCTTCACGAACAAGGGCAGCGCGAACCCGAGCTAAGGCGCGGGTCCGCGATACTCCCGAACAGGAAAACTATGAAGAAGCTTGCCGGTATAGGGCACCTGACGGGGCTGGCGTTGGCGCTGACGGTTCTCAGCGCCTGCGCCGGCACCCCGGTCAGCGACCGCCTCACGGCCCAGACTCCAGATGGACTGCCTCAACAGGTGGAACTCAGCGAAACGCCCTTCTTCGCCCAGACGGAGAACTACTGCGGCCCGGCGGCCATGGCGGCCGCCTTGAACGCCACCGGCCTCGACACCTCGCCCGACGGGTTGGGGGAGACGCTTTTCACGCCGGGGCGCGAAGGCACGCTGCAAAGCGACGTGATCACCACCGCGCGGCGTCAGGGGCGGCTTGCCCTGCCCGTGACGGGTATCGAGCCGGCCTTTCGTACCTTGGCCGCGGGCCGCCCGGTGATGATCCTCCAGAACCTGGCATTGGAGATGGCGCCGCAATGGCACTACGCGCTGTTGATCGGTTATGACTTGCCCGCCAAGACGGCGATCTTGAGATCCGGGGAGACGCAACGGCTCGAAATGCCGCTGGAGACCCTGGAGCACACCTGGCGGCGGGGCGACTTCTGGGGCGTCGTGCTGGTCGAGCCTGAAGGCCCGGTGCCCCCGACCGTGTCGAGCAGCCAATGGATCGCCGAGGCCGCCGGTCTTGAGCGCGCCGGACAGGCTTCCGCAGCGGAGACCGCCTACCGGACGGCTCTGCGCGAGTGGCCGGACGCGGCCTTGGCCTGGATCGCCATGGCCAACCAGCACTACGGCGCCGGGCGGCTCGGCGAGAGCGAAGCGGCCCTGCGCCGCGCCGTCGCGCTGGAGCCCGAGAACGGCGCCGCCTGGAACAATCTCGCCCAAGTCCTGTTCGAGCGGGGCGACAGGACAGGGGCGGCGGAGGCGGTCGACGAGGCGCTCTCCCTGGACGGATCGCACTTGGAAGCGGCCCGCCGTACCCGAGACCGGATCAAGGGTTCCTAAAAAGCCCTGTCCAAGTTGTGCCTACGAGCAATCTCCCATTAAGCGCCAACCCTTGATAGGCTCTAGCGAATCGGTGAGGGAGATTTTGAATGTTCTTGAGAAGCGGTAAACCAAGCAGCCTTCTTTCCGGGATCCTGTTGGCGGGCGCTCTTGCCTTGGCGGCAGGCGCCCAGGCGGCGGAGAAGGTCTCGTGGGTCGGCCTGGATTGGGACTACGAAACCTTCGACAACGGCCAGGGATTGGCGGGCTACACGCTCACCAACGAAAGCATCGGCTCACCCGAGCCCGGTTGCGGCTCGGCGGCCAGGAACCTTTTCAGCCGCTTGGACGGCGTCGACGGGGCCGTGCGTCAGGGCAACCCCCTGGTGCTGCGCACGAACCAAAGTCTCGACTACCGACTGAAGTACGGCGTCGATATGGAAGCCTCGGTCTATGAAAGCGGCAGCGGGTGTGGAGCGCGCATCACCGTGCTCAACCCGCTCGAATGGCCCCGCTGACCTGATTCTCTCCAGGGGAAAAGAAAGCGCGCCGCCCCCAAGGAGGGGAGCGGCGCGCCTTTCAGAGTGCCGGTGTCGTTGTCGCCGGACTTACTCGATGCCGAGGATGGCCTTGGCTTCGGCAAGGGTGGCAACGGAGGCGGCGTGTTCGCCCGCCTGATGCTCGGCTTCGCCCTTGGCGCGAAGCTCCATGACCTTGCTCTTATCTTCCGCAGAGAGGCTGGTGTTGGATTCCAGAGCCGCATCGATCTTGCTCATGTCCGCGGGACACTGGCCGGCCATCGCAGGCAGGGCCATTAAGCTGAAGGCAGCAGCCAGAAGTAGGCGTTTCATCGTGTGGTCCTCCACTGATTTGCTTGGCTGCGCATCGGGACGCAATCCTTTTCTCGAAAGGCCGTCTTGCGCATTGCCTAAAGAGTTGGCCCAAAGCCGCTTGCGGTCAAGGAACGCTGCTGTGATCTGATGGTGACGCTTTTGCGGTCAGCAGGTCCCACGGGCCTTGCAGGCCGCTTGGAGTTGAAGATGCAGGCCGTCAAGCCGCAGGCGGCTTTGTTCGACCAGATAGGCGTCGCGTTCGGCTTCGGTCATTTCCTCGAGCGGTTTGGGCGGCGGCTCTGCGTTTCCGTAGAAGCTGCTGATGGCGCGCGCGCGATAGCTTTCGTCGAGCGCGCCATTCTGCGTTGTCGGCGCGCTGCCCGGGGTCGCGGGCGCGGCGTTGCTCCTGATCGCCGGGTTCGCTGCCGAGGGCGGAGGCATGCCCTGCTTGACGATGCGACCGGTTCCGTTGGGCCAGCCGGGCTGAGTGGGTGGCGGAGCCGAGGGCGCCGCGCCGCCTTCGTTTCCAGGGGCCGGGGCGGCGGGCGGGATCGGCAGGGCCAGCGCCTCGGGCTGCGGACTCGAAGCGGGCGGCGGCGCGCGGACGATTGCCGGGCTGCCGCCGGTCACGGTCCGCAGGACGAGAAGCTTGGAAACGCCGTCCGTCGCCTCGCGGTCATCGCCGTGGAACAGCAGGATGTTCTCCTGACCCAGAACGCGCGGCAGAAGGCTGCTGAGAGGGCCGCGGAACCTGCCGTTGAGCATGGCCGGACTCTGCTCGCCCCGCCGCTGCACCTCGATTGACAGCTTCGACGCCAACCTGTCCAGGAAGACATCGACCGGCTCTTGGACCAACTCGATCTCGTAGTGGCCGGGTCGGCCTTCAAGCGGCGTGATGCTGGAACGCGCTTGCGCCGGGCTGCTTTGAAGCAGCAGCAGAGCGGCGGCCATGACAGCCAGAGCGACGGCTTGGGCAGGCGTTCGACGGTTCGCGGGCTTCATTGCGTGCTCTCCTCCTCGTTTCCGAAGAGTTGCAGGCGGTCTTCGACGCCCTGCTTGGTCAGCAAGACCCCCCGGTTGCCGATCGCCTCGACCCGCCAGCCGTCGATTTCCTCTCCGTCGCG